>JAPHUN010000174.1 GCA_026193435.1 Chlorobium sp. | reverse complement strand
TTGAGCGATTGTTGAGCATGCTGTAGATGCAAGGCACAGGGGACGCCGCTGTAGTGTACTACCGCAAGTTCCCTGTAACGAAGCAGATGCAGCATGACCGACAATCGCATAGGGTTTCAGCACATGCGATGTCTGCTTTATGGTTGCGCAACCCGTCGGTTGAGATGTTCGCTGTAAGAAAATTCAGCATAACGCAGTATATAGTAAAAATTTGACAGCATAAAGCATTTGCTGAAACGATCAACGTAGGTCACAATATACACAAAGCGGCTAAAACACAGCAGATCCTCACCGTACCAGCTGACTGATTTTCATCAGCAGCACTTTTGTATCTACAGGCTTCACGAGATAATCATTCATACCGGCCTGCATCGCGTCTTCTATCGAACCCTCATCCGAGTCACCACTGAGACCGATAATCGGAACAGAAGAGATGTTTGTGCCCCGACTCTTACGAATACGTTTTGTCGCGGCCACACCATCGAGCAGCGGCATTCTCATATCCATTAACACAAGATCATATAACTTGCTTTCAAGTCTTTTGCATGCATCCATGCCGTCAAACGCTTCATCGACAAGCATCCCTTGCTTTTCAAGAACCGTTTTAAGAGCTACACGGCTGAAAGCCGAATCATCGACAATAAGCAGAGACTTGCCCGTGAAATCCTGCAGAGAGTGTTTTTGACAATCGTGAAAGATAGCCGCAAGCTGTCTGAGAAGTTCAGTTTCTACACAAGGCTTTGATATCAGTCCCTGCATTCCCGCTTTCTTTGTTTTGCCGCGAACGATGTAATACGAACCTGCTGAATAGGCCACTATCGGCACAAGGATGTTTTCGCTGCCTGCCTTGCCGTTCCTGATGTTTTCCACCGCCTCATACCCGTTCATGACAGGCATTTTAAGGTTCATAATCACAAAATCAAATCGGTGAGCTGAAAGCTTTTCAAGCCCCTCCCTGCCGTTTCCTGCTTCTTCGACGATCGCATCCAGGTCAGCGAGAATCTCCCTTACGACAGCCCGGTCTGCCGGCTCGTCATCGACAACAAGAATACGTTTCTCTTCAAAAAGCGCCTTGTTGGATGCGATAAGCTCTTCACGGTTGCTGCGGATATCATACCCGGAGATGACGGGAAACGTAAGAATGAATTCTGTGTATTCTCCCTCAACGGAGTCACAGGTGATATCCCCTTTAAACGATTCCATCACCCGCTTGCAGTAGGCAAGACCTAAACCTGTCCCGCCTTTCCTTCCCGAAGTGAAATACGCATCGAACAGCCTGGGAAGGTTTTCAGGAGGAATTCCGGGCCCTGTATCTTTCACTTTCACCCTGTTCCATTGCACCCCTTTCTCCAGTGATATATAAATTCTTGCGTCAGGACAGGATTTGAGATAATACAATGCGTTCATTATCAGGTTGAACAGGACAAAAACATAGATCGTCTCATCAACCCTGAAGACAAAGTCCTCATCTCTGCTGAAAAGAACTTTTTCACGCTCCTTCCTGGATTCAAAACCGTACTCATCGATCGCTTTCTGCGTAACAATTGCAGCAGATGCATAGGCAAATCCGCTCTTGTCTATCGGTTTTTCCCTGACTTGATCGAGAATCATGGTGATCACCTGAGAACCACGTTTCACCGCCACTTTGCTCTTGGCGACATTCTTGTAGAGTTTGTCAAGAGTATCGTCATTGATCGGAATGGACAAACTGCCGGGCCGATAAGCGGGCAGGCTCTGCTCGATAGCTTCAAGGTTGTAGCGAACCTGACCGAGAGGATTACGCATTTCATGTGCTATACTTCCCGAGAGAGCCTGTAAAGCAGAGTTCTTTTCCAGCGCTATCTGTCCCCTCTTGTTACTATAACTGAAGACATATCCGGCCGCCACGGTGAAGAAAATCACAATCGAGTAGAGGGAAATATCAAAGTCCGGATTGAGACGAATATCAGGGGTAGTCAGGACGAAGAATGCAATCCCGCACATCACACCGACAAGAAGATCAAAAAGAAACATCAGCCAGTTAGGGACATACGTGATCAGAACGAAAATCATGAAGATTTCCCAATAGAGCCAGAGTTCATGAAAATCGTTCTTCAGCAGATAAACGGTGAATATAAACGGGAGGACAAAAATCAACATAAGATGCCAATAAACAGGGAAATACCCCCGAAGAAAATCTTGATTTTTAAGCTTGGGCAACACACCAAGGCAAAGCATTGTCGCCATAATACGTAGGACAAAGCTCTCATACGGTAGATGAAATGTGTATTTGAAAAGGACGTAGAAGAAGAAGTGTGCAGGAGCACCCAGAAAAACAGCAGTTAAAATATTGAAACGCGAGATTTGAGTCCCCTCAACAAATGAGAACTTGATGTAGTTAAAAACTCTCATGCTTGGGGAGCATTTTTATATATCAATTTTTGAACTGCTTCCTCTGCAGACCTGAAACAAGCCTCTATGGAAGCCCCTCTCCAATAATCACCTGTAAGGCCAATATTGCAAAAAGGATCAAGAATATGATCTATCTTTTCTAAGAGCTTGTAATGATATGAAGAATACGCGCATAATCCTGGATCAAGGTATTTGTACACATAGTTCTCTCTCTTATTTCCTTTTACATTAAAATACTTTTCGATAATCTTTTCA
>JAPHUN010000106.1 GCA_026193435.1 Chlorobium sp. | reverse complement strand
GCTTTTTTCAATTACCTGTGTAAGCAAAATGGTCAGCTTTTTTTTAAGTGATGGTGACGATCGCTGACTGATTCAGCAGGGTGAAATAACCTGTTGAGTGCTTTCTCAAGGTGCAATATGTTTGTTATGATAGTTCTTCTTGTCGTGCTTTTTGCTTTAGCTCCCGTAAGTGCACAGGCCGCGCCCGTTCAAAGTAGAGCAGTAGCCGCTTCTTCTGTCAATGAGGTAAAGCGGAAATCCGGAAAAAATTATGAGATCAGGGAGAACATTCGCTGCCACATTGAACAGCTTGAAAACGATCAGGCTCTTCGGAAGGGACGGGAGCGCATGGCGTTTAACGCGTATCTCGCAGATTTCTACAGGTCAAATGATTTCAGCCCGGTATGGGTGAATCGATCCCAGATTTCTGAAATGCTCGATGCGATCAAATCCGTTGAAGCAGACGGGCTTCTGCCTCAGGACTATCATCTTTCCGCAATTCAGGAGTTTTATGATAATTCTCCGGACACACCGTTTTTAAAAGCCCGCTATGAACTGCTCCTGACAGACGCCATGTTCAAGCTCTCCTATCATCTTCTGCACGGGAAAGTGGATCCCGAGAAACTCGATTCAAACTGGAACCTCTCAGAGGGCGTCAATGGCGATGGTCTTGCCGGGATGCTCCGGAATGCGCTTGCCGGCGATTCCCTTGCAGCATCGATTGCACAGCTTCGCCCGAAACATCCCTCATACAACAGCCTGAAAGAAGGGCTTGCCAGATACCGCCGTCTTGCTGCAGACGGGGGATGGGGCTCTGTTCCTGAAGGCCCGACGATCAAGGAGACAGGGCAGTATGATGCCAGAATCCCGGCACTGCGCAGTCGTCTGGAAATATCCGGAGAGATTGAACAGCTCTCAAAGGTTGATACTTCATATACAGATGAAGCAATGCGATACAGTGTCGGGTTGCAGGAAGCTGTCAAAAAATTTCAGAATCGTCATGGCCTTCAGGAAGACGGGGAGGTCGGGCCGAAAACACTGCGGGCACTCAATGTTCCTGTTGAAAAGAGGGTGGAGCAGATCCGTATCAATCTTGAACGCTACCGATGGTTTGTTCAGAAACTCGAGCCTACCTACCTTCTGGTCAATATTGCGGGTTTCAACATTACCTATTATGAGCAAGGCGCGTTCAAATGGGGCTCAAGGGTCATTGTCGGCGAGCCGTTCTGGAAAACTCCTGTTTTCAAGGCTCAGATGCAGTATGTCATCTTTAATCCTTCATGGAACGTTCCGCCGGGAATTCTCAGAAAGGAGGCGCTTCCGGCCATCCGCAAAGATCCCGGCTATCTATCCCGTCACGGCCTGCAGGTTGTTGACCGGAACGGAAATGTGGTGAACCCCGGTTCGGTTAACTGGTCTTCCGGGGTGCAATCCTATCGTCTTCGACAGCCTCCGGGGAGCAGGAACGCTCTTGGCCGCGTTAAGTTCATGTTTCCTAACAAACATCTGGTTTATCTTCATGATACACCGGGCAAGCATCTTTTCGATAAAAGTTCGCGCGCATTCAGTCACGGTTGTATCAGACTGCAAAACCCTCTTGATTTAGCAGAGTTGCTGCTGGGATGGAGCGGGGAAAAGGTGCAGGAAACCGTGAGCGCAGGCAAGACCAGAAGGATTAACCTGCCAAAGAAGCTCCCTGTTTTTCTCCTGTATCTCACTGCTGTAGCTGAAGGGGAGGAAGTACAGTTCAAAAATGATGTGTACAGTCGCGATGCTGCGGTTCTTCAGGCGTTGAACAGTCCGTTTCCCTACAAAACGGTGGAAAGCTGTACCTTCTGAGAGAGAAAGAAAAGAGACTGTCTCAAAAGGGCGCCCTCTCGTATTTTGAGCAGGCAATAGTTAGCGGTATCCCTCCTGGTTGTCATCCCCGGGCTTGACCCGTGAAATCAGGGTTCGTATTTCACAGGTCTTACCCGGGGATCCATCTTTTGCCGAAAACCCTATAGTTGCCGTATCAACCCCGTGAAATCTGAGCATCTATTTCACAGGTTATCAAGGGAATCCACGTTAGTGCCGGAGTCTGCATGGATGCCGGATCACCCCGTGTAATATTATTACACAGGGCGGCATGACCTCTTCTCCACTCCCTGTCATTCCCGTGCTTGACACGGGAATCCATTCTTGTC
>JAPHUN010000340.1 GCA_026193435.1 Chlorobium sp. | reverse complement strand
TGAAGCAGAGCGCAGTCAACCCCGTGTTGTTTCAGTATGTTCATTGCGTCATTACAGACCCCTGAGGTACTCAATTCACGGTTGATGAATAGATCCGGAAGCAGGTCGCGCATTCCTATCAGATAGTACCCGCCGTCTGTTGCCGGTCCGATGACCGCGCCGTGGCTGTTCAAAAGAGCAAATGCTTTTCTGAGTGTTTCTCCGTTCAGTTCAGGGCAGTCCGTTCCGATAAGGGCAATTCGGCGGTGTCCTTTTGTAAATCCTTTTTCGAAGGCATGCAGCATCCGTGAACCAAGATCTTTGCCTTCCTGCAGGAACGCTTGTATACCCGGAGCAAGAAAACAATCGTTTTCAGGGAGATAGTCCGAATAGAATACGGCAAGTTCCGCACCGCTTTCAAGAGCGGCTTTAAGCGTAATCTCCCTCATCCTGTTATAGAGTGCCAGCGCGAACGCATCTCCGGTCGCAGCGGCAAGACGCGTCTTTACTTTTCCTGGTTCAGGGTTTCGGGTAAAAATAATGAGTAGTGGGGTATCCATGTCAGAGACAAGAGACAAGAGACAAGAGACAAGAGACAAGAGACAAGAGACAAGAGACAAGAGACAAGAGACAAACTCAATATGAGGAAGATAACACTTTCCTGGGGTTATCCGGAAGAGCTGTGAGACTTTTCCGGATAGTGCTGCAGGGAGAGAAACCGTTTACTTTTCCGCTCTTGCGTGCAGCTTTTCTGCTGCCTGCTTGCCGCTGAGTGCCGCGCCTTCCATTGAAGCAAGGTAGCGTTGATAGGTGTAATCCCCGGCGAGATAAAAGTTATCTATGGGGCTTATCTGATCAGGCCGGTACTTGTCAACATCCGGGACGGCTTTATAGACCGACTCAGGGATTTTGACGAGAGTCGATTTCAGGAGTTTTGCATGCCGTGCTTTTGGGAATCTTTCATGGATGTCTTTCATGACAAGCCTGATGATGACCTCTTTGGGCATATCCATGAGATGGTGCGCCGGTGCGAGAACAAGGCTCATGACACTGCCGCCTGTTGAGGTTCCCATGCCCTCCTGGAAGTCTCCCGGGCAGGTGATCGAGACGTCGGCAAATGTCGCGAAAATTGTCCCCTGTGAAAACATCAGGTTATCGGTATCTGTGATTTTTTTGTCGAACCAGAGCTGACAGTTTGCAACCGGGCTGCCTGTAAACTGGTACAGATCCGAGAAATACCGGTGCTGCAGCCATGGTTCAGGAAGTATCTTTTTGACACTGTGCACAGGGAGTGCCGAAATATATGCATCAGCTTCAATCGCGTGACCGTCACTAAGCACGGCACGCTTGATGGTATGGTCTTCATTGAGTACAAATCGGGAAAGTTTCCCATCGATAAAGATTCTGCCTCCCTTGCTTTGAATGTACTGGCGCATCGGCTCAATCATCGAGTCGCCCGGATTCTCCCGGAAAAACGCGAACTTCGTGGCGGCATAGTCTGTACCGAAATATTTGAAGATCGTCAGCATCGGACGTGCACTGATCACATTCGGTTCGATAAAGTTCATCGCCAGGGCGATCGCTCTCCAGAGCTTCTCAAGAGAGTGTTCCGAAGCACCCCGCAGCCTGTGCCATTCCGAGTAGGTCATATGATCCTGACTGCGAAAATATTCTTCATTACCTGCAAGCGCAGGGTAGAGTCCTTTTATGAGGGACAGTTTATCCCACATGGTCAGAAAATCTGCCTGCAGGCCGCCGACAACTTCTGCCCAGGGGCTCGGAAGATGTGCTTTTTTGAAATATGACTGTTTACCGTCAGGCTCCGCATAGATAAGAGAGTGCTCTTTCCAGAGGTAGTTGTCACCGGCACCGACCCTGTCAAGATAGGTTTGCAGCTGTTCGTAGCCTCCGAAAACGATATGCAGTCCCGATTCAACGGAATCCCCGTCCTTGTCTTTCCAGACGGAGACTTTTCCGCCAAGGACTTTTCGTTTTTCATAAATTTCAACGTCATGTCCGCGGTCAACCAGTTCAATGGCTGCGCTTAAACCGGCTACGCCGGCCCCGAAGATTGCTACTTTCACCGTTTGATGCTCTTGTGGGTTATGTACTCAAGAAATCATGAGCAGGAAAAATCATGAGCAGAATATAAGTATAAATTCCACTCTTTGCAGGGTTTCATTATTCGAAATTCAGGCTGGTTCAGCGTTTGTCTTTGGAGTTGATTGTTGTCAGGAACCAATCGACATCTTCGATGAACTTGGCAAAGAGGGAAAGCGACCCTTTTACGAAAAGCCGCAAATCATTCATGGCAGGAGGACGATTCTCCGGGCTCTTTATTTCAGAGGTTTTTTCCGACCGACTGTAATCGCCCGGTTTTTCGTCTGGTCTGAGCTCAATCATGATCAATCCCTTTTTTCAGGGCCTGCCAAAGTCTTTGAAATGTTATTGCCTGCAGGTGCAGGGAAGTCTTCGCAGCAATCCTTGCACATAAATTAATAAGTACACATTTTTATGGAAATCCGTAAGGAAATGTACGACCTTCCGGCGCCTACCGCCTGAAGAAGTATTGATTTACCTGTATGTCCTTATTATTTTAGGTATATTGTTCTTTGGGTGGGCATAAGTTTAGAAAATATTTGTCTTATTCTTATTATTTTTGTAATGTGGTGGTGAACAAATACAAAATTGTAGGTTTATGTCCGGTCACATTGATCTTATTGATCTTAAAATTATCGAAGCTCTCGGTAAAAACGGTCGCATACGTTTGAGTGAGCTTGCTGAAATCGTGGGGTTATCGATCCCTTCTGTCAGCGAACGTCTTGATAAGCTTCAGAAAAAAGGCATTATCAAAAACTTTACCACTCAGGTGGATGAAAGGCGGCTTGGTTTTGATATTCAGGCATTTGTCTGGGCGAGAGTCGATTCTTCCAAACACTATAAATCGTTCATGGAGCATGTTATTCGCGAAGATGAGATTATGGAGTGTTATGCCGTGACAGGCGAGGGTTCGCACATATTACGGGTCATGACGCACAACACGGCATCTCTTGAACAGCTTTTGTCCAGAGTGCAGAGCTGGCCGGGAGTGCTTGGGACCAATACCAGTTTTGTCCTGTCTCAGATAAAAAGGAATACAACAATCAGCGCGGAGATCGTTCGCAAGAACCTTAAGGACAGAGAGGTGCTTGCCGTGTTTGACGAAAAGAAATCAAGAAAATGAAAATCTGTCTTTTAATTCTTTACTCATGTAAATAAAAACCATCAAGGAGGATCTGTTGGACAACAATAGCATTAAAGCGGTATCAACGTATTTTGGTTCCATGACCTTTGATCAGGCGGCCATGCGTAAAAAACTTCCGAAGGAAGTCTATCGGGCATTGCAGAAAACCATTGAAGCAGGTAACAAGCTTTCTGAGGATATATCGGCGGTTGTCGCTCACGGAATGAAAGAGTGGGCAATGGAGCAAGGAGCGACGCACTATACGCACTGGTTCCAGCCCATGACCGGATCTACGGCTGAGAAGCATGACGCGTTTCTGTCAATTGATGGCGACGGGACCCCGATCGAGCGTTTTTCAGGCGGTCAGCTTATTCAGGGCGAACCGGATGCTTCAAGTTTCCCTTCGGGAGGTATGAGGACCACGTTTGAGGCAAGAGGGTATACAGCTTGGGATCCATCGAGTCCGGCGTTTCTTATGAAAGGAGGCAATGGCCTGACCCTGTGTATCCCCACTGTCTTTATCTCCTATCATGGTGAGGCTCTCGACGAAAAAACACCTCTGCTTCGTTCCATGGATGCTGTCAGCAAATCGGCAGTCAGACTTCTCGATATTCTTGGTACGGAATCCAGCCGTGTCAATACCTATGCCGGCGCGGAGCAGGAGTATTTTCTGATCGACCGTAAGTTCTATACCATGCGTCCTGATCTCGTGATGACCGGACGTACGTTGCTTGGTGCCAATCCGCCAAAAGGCCAGCAGCTTGAAGACCACTATTTCGGTTCTATTCCCGACAGAGTTCTTGAATTTATGAACGATGTTGAAAAAGAGCTCTATCTGCTTGGCATTCCTGCAAAAACCCGCCATAATGAGGTTGCTCCTCACCAGTTCGAGATAGCGCCTATTTTCGAGAGGGCAAATATCGCGGCAGATCACAATCTGCTGGTTATGGAGATCATGCGAAGGGTTGCCGAGAAGAAAGGATTCGCGCTCCTGATACACGAAAAACCATTTGGAGGCATCAACGGTTCCGGAAAACACAACAACTGGTCAATCGGTACTGCTGAAGGTATCAATCTTCTTGAGCCGGGTGATACTCCTGAGTCGAATATTCAGTTTTTGGTATTTCTCGTTGCCGTTCTCAAAGGCGTGTACAAGCGTTCTGCTATCCTGAGGGCTGCTATTGCCAGTATCGGCAATGATCATCGCCTTGGTGCAAATGAAGCTCCGCCAGCCGTTGTCACTGTTTTCCTCGGTGAACTGCTGGAGAAGGTGCTCGATGCAATCGAAAGCGGCAAGGTTGATTTTACTACCGAGAAACAACTGCTTGACCTTGGGCTTGCTCATATGCCTGTTCTGAACAAGGATTATACGGATCGTAACCGGA
>JAPHUN010000140.1 GCA_026193435.1 Chlorobium sp. | reverse complement strand
TAATAACGTGCAGCAGTTAGAGAACAGCTTGGGTATAGAATACTAAAATACTATATATTTAGTGTTTTCTTGAGTAACTCCCTGGAAAAAGACAACCCTTTCAAGCAGGAGCAGATTCAGCGTGTCGCTTTCAGAACGATTCACAAAGAGGATTGCCGGCATACCGGTTTTGCTGATAGCTTTTGCTTTTTCTCTGCCGGCATACCTCTTTGCCCTCCCCGATGAGACAGCAGCTGATGGTGCTGAACGCAGAGGGGCGAGCGAGCCCGACACAGCAATTGTCTATACCGCGAGGGATTCGCTTGTCTACAACATCGGTGAGCGGACCATGGAGCTTTGGGGTAAGGCCTCCATTGCCTATGAGGACATGAAACTGGATGCTCCGAGGATTCTTGTAGACTACAGTACTTCCGTTTTTGATGCCTTTGCGTCAAAAGATTCCCTTGGAGAGTATTCAGAGCTTCCCGTGTTCGTTGACAAAGACGGTGGTTTCGAGGCTGAGCATATGAAGTACAACTATGCGACGAGGAGGGGAAGGACTCTCAATGTGTCATCGGAAATCAAAGAAGGCTACTATACCGGAGCCAATGTCAAACGGCTGGAAACAGGAGAGTTGTATATCAGGGACGGCATCTATACAACCTGTCCGAAAGATGATCCTGATTTCTGGTTTTATGGCAGAGATATGAAGATCATTCCCGGTGATAAAGTTGTCGCCAGACCACTGATACTCTATATACGGCCGAAACCGTTTTCCTGGCGGATGCCCGCGATTCCTCTTGTTCCGTTGCCGTTTATGTTTCTTCCGATAAAAAGCGAGCGTACTTCAGGGTTTCTCGTTCCAAAGTTCAGCGAGGACGATCGGGGGATATATTTTTCCAACCTCGGTTATTTCTGGGCATTCGACGAGTATATGGATCTTCGCCTTGAAAGCGATCTTTCCTTTAACGGAAGCTGGAGGCTCGGGGAGCGGTTCAGGTACAGTAAAAGATATCTTTTTGACGGTTATCTCGAAGGGGAGTATGAGCGGTATCGCCTCTCTCATCCCGATGATCCTGATTTTGTCGACTACGATAACTGGAATGTCAAGCTCGTCCATCACCACCGGTTTGATCCTGACACAAGACTGGATCTGAATCTGATGTATCAGGGGGGGCAGCGCTACTACGATATCAACTCGATCAACCCTGAATCGATTATCAACGAGCAGGCCAACTCCTATGCATCGTTTTCAAAAAGGTTCAATGAGGGCCGAAGCAGTCTGACAGCGGCTTACCAGCGATCTCAGGACCTCAGGGATGATGATCTTACGCAATCGGTCAGTGCCTCATACTATCAGGAGCGTATCTATCCTTTCAGAGAGGAAGCCGGTTCGACAGATGACTGGAAATCACGTTTATCCCTCACGCCTCGCGCTTCGGCATATGCCGAGTATGCAACAATCGACAATCTTCACTACAGTGACTATACGGGTGAAGCCGGTCTGCGCCTGGCATACCAGCAGGAATTCGGGCAGGGTTACAAGGTGAACTTTTCCCAGAGGGTGAACCTGCAGGGTAAAATTGACAATAATCCCCTTGATGATGATCGTTGGGGCGCAAGGCTTGAACTCCCTTTCAGCTTTCAGTCAACCCTTTTCAAATACTTTAATGTCAACGGCAGCTTTACCATAGATAATTACTATGTAGACAGCTTTGTAGACCAATACTATGACCTGGTTTCTGATGAGGTCGTGACCGAGACGCAGCATGACCCGAGGCATTTTTCTACCTATTCACTGGATCTTGACGCACAAACCAGGCTTTACGGCACGTTATATTCGCGAATGCTTGAGGATATAGCAGGGATAAAGGCGTTGCGACACACGGTCATCCCGAATATTTCCTTCTCATATAACCCGGATTTTACGGGTGACAATCATGATTATTTCGGCACCTACATTGACGCTTTAAACCAGCCGATACGCTATAACCGGTTTCAGAATGCGCTCTATAACAATGTATTTGCCGAAAAGAGCGCGATCGGTCTATCGGTTCAAAATCTGTTACAGGCGAAGCTGAAAGGAAAGCTGCTTCCCTCCGGGGATATGGTCTCCGATGACAGGATAGTTCAGCTGCTTTCGCTGACAGCCTCAAC
>JAPHUN010000064.1 GCA_026193435.1 Chlorobium sp. | reverse complement strand
TGGTTTTTCCTCGAACTCTTTTTTCAGCTCCGATAATTTAGGCGCAAATTTCGGCATAGATTATTTCTTTTCAACCGGCAGGTTCGCTTTTTTCATCTTTTCACGGAACTCATCTTCATATTCAGCATAGGTCCTGATCTTCATATCAGGATTCCAGGGGTTGATATGCCTTTTTTCCCGACTGTTGTTACTGAGATTACGTGTCGGACTCATAAAAATCCCTCCCATATGCATAAGCTTGCTGAACGGAAAATAGATTGCAAGCATACAGACAAGGAACAGATGGACATAAAACAGTGCCCCAATGCCTTCCGGAAGCGTCATGTTAAAATGGACAAGATTGATCATAAGATCTTTTACACTCATGACATCAACCTTTGTCAGATAGCGCATGAACACCCCCGCAACAGCGATCGCGAGAATCATGAAAAGCGGAAAATAATCGGTAGGCAGCGAGATCAGGCGCATTTTCGCATCCTGGAGTCTGCGAACGACAAGAAACGTAACTGCCGCAAGAATGACGATATCAGTCAGGTACAAAGCAGGCAGGGTCACATCCAGAAAACCGTCACCGATTTCCAGTATTTTCACAAACCCCGGTACCTTTTCGATAAAGAAACGGTAATGGCGAAGTACGATCACAAGCATTGACCAGTGGAACGCGAGGCCGGCGAGCCATAGGAACTTGCTTGATCCGTAGGCAAGTTTCGACCCGTTATGAAGCTCAGCTTTCGTATTTCTGAACAATGAACGGAAAAAGAGGACTTCAGACAATACTCGTGCGACTGCCTGAAAGAAATTAGACGGATTTTCAAGCTTGTCCTGCTGTATCCAGTCAAGTGATTTTTCCTGTCCGCATGTCGTGGGTATTCTGAACGGCACCGGGCTCCTTGCCCAGTCAATTACCCTGTAGACAACACCGGCAGTAAATACCACTATGGCAATGTAGGGGATAATGATGCCGAACAGAAATCCAAGTCCGGCAAATTGGACGGCGACATAAGGAATAACGGCTAAAAGCAGAACTGCGGCAAAAGGAACTATGGCTTTTTTCATGCTCTGGTCCCCCTCCGCGTCATGAACGACTGCCGTAAGCTTTCATCGACCTTGAGCTGATAGATTTTTTCACGGTGTACCATGTAACTATCGAATGCTTCGAGTGTGAGATGCTCCATACTGGTTTGAAATTCATCCCAGTGTTTCTGTTTTATCTGTCTTTTCTCAGAACCTCCGATTTCCCGCAGAATCGATCGCAAGGCAAAAAAAACCGACATCGATTTTGATGGGGAAAAACTCTGAACCGCGAGAATTCTGATTACTCCGGCAAGTGCGGCAGTACGTTTTTCAGGCGTCGTTTCAAAGCTATCGAGTACATCGCCTAATCCACTCTCAATCGCCTGTGCTATCGGGGTAGCTGACTTCATCGTAACCGGAAATAACGACAGCACGTATCCCTGCCATTGATCAAGCACTATCTGCCGTTTTTCCCGTATAAGATGTACAATCTCTCTATTCATGTCCTTCGCGAAACGCCCCATAAAATACGTGTGCATAAGCTAAACAAAGTACATGTCTTAGATATAATATGCAACAGCAATCACGCAGAAAGGAATGTCAATTCCGCATAATTTTCTATCCGTCAGAGCCAGGTGTTCACCTGATGCTCTTCAACCAGGTCGACAAACCCTTCATAATCAACGGGTGTAACGCCATTGGTAACGGCACCAAGTCCGCGGGCGCTCAGGTCCGGCTGCAGGGCATAGACAGGATTGGTCTTCATGATATTTTCAAGCCTGGATGAGAACCTGTTGGCTGCCTGAACGGCATAAACGCCATCCTCAAGAAAAAGAATCGGGTCACCGGGCTGAACGAAACTGACGCACGTTTCAAACGTGGTGCTTTCAAATGGTGATTTATTGATCGTATGTAACATGGTAAGGCTCAACGTTTCTTGGTTATTGACATTGCAACAGCCCGAAAGGCTGTCATGCTGAAAATGGTCTTAATGCGGAATCACGACATCCTGCTCGTTCATGAGCTTTCCTATCTCATCCGAGGTAAGCACCTCAACATCCACAAGCAGATCGTCCTCCGTCAGTCCACGCTCTTCAAGCGATGCCTTATCGACATACAGCTTTTCAACATCATACCCGTCGAGAGCCATGAATGTTTTTGCAAAACCCTTGATTCCAATTCCGGCGGTATCCTGATCCTTCTTCAGTGCGTACACACCGTCCCCGATGAAAGCAACAGAAAGATCCTGCTCGTAAGCGGCCATAATGAGAATCATTTCAAGACCTTCGTAGGTGTAGATCGAACCGTGAGGCGCCCTGCGCATCACATGCATAATTTTTTTAACGTCTTCCATTGTAAAGAGAATACGGTTTAGTCTCCAAAAGTTACTAATCTGTCATTGCGGATGGCTATGTCGGTCAAGGTTCCGAGACCGGTTATTTCACCTTTCTCGATAATGACCTCGTCACTGATTCCCCGGCGTTTCGAAGCGGCAATACAAGCCAGAACCTCTACACCGTGTTTTTCACCTAATTCATTCCAGCGTTTTGCGATATCCCTGTCATCCTGAGGGGGATCCATATGTTTGGAAACATTGGTCACACCGTCATTGTACAGGAACACAGCATCGACCGTATGCCCTTTTTTGATAGCTGCCTCTGCAAATTTATAGGCAGAATCGGAAGCCTGATGATTGTAGGGCCCTTCCTTGAGCAAAATTCCTATTTTCACAGTTTTTACAATTCAGTTGATCGAAAAGACTCCCGGTGGAGTACGCTTACGCGCACTCCGCCGTTTTTTCTTTGAGCGCCTCGTAAAGAGACTTCCATGTGCTCGTCTTACCTGCCAAAGGTTTTTCGATATACTGTGACAGATAGAGGGCATTCTCTACAGCCTTGGCGTCACCACTTCGCATAGCGCTGATCGCTTTCTCTCCCGAGTCTGCCGCATCATTACCCAGAAGCTCAACCTGATGCCAGTAGTTTACCGCATCTTCACGATAAATAAACGAAACAGGTAACGCTTCAGCCGCTTCAAGAGAGTTCACTTCCGCGCTTTTCGGTCCGAAACCCATCGGCCAGCCATTTTCAGCCCAGCTTCTGGAAATCTTGACCGCTTCCTCCACCTGAGGGATCATATCTTCAAACATAAGCCTGATACCTCCATCATTTAATTTCATTAAAGGCCATCGGCGCCACCCATCTGAATATAACCGCACGGGCATATTTCATGGCATAAATGGCAGCCCTCACATTCGGAATATTTGGTGTATACCACCTCTCCGACAGGGTTGTCCTTGAAGCGTTTGATCGTTCCGTGCGGACAGAATGAAACACACTGTTTACAGTCGAAACACAGACCGCAGCTCATGCAACGATGCGCCTCCTTCATGAACTGTTCTTCGGTAATTCCCTGGTCAATCTCAAGATCGAGACCGCCTTTCAGCCGAACATCCGGAGCAAGGTGAGTCCTTTCGTTCCTTTCCGCGTCCTCATAGTACTCCATTGACATTTCAGAAGGCTTGATGACTTTTTTCTCTTTCATCGGAGGAAACTCTCCGGTGAACCGGGCATGAATATTTTCTGCCGCTTTTCGGCCATCGCCGATAGCACCGCAGACAAGGCCCAGGTTAATCGCGTCGCCACCGGTATACACTCCGTCCTCGAGAGAAAAATCCTTTCCGGGCTTCAGCCAGTCCCGGCCACTGACATACCGTTCGGCATCCAGCCATTCAGGTTCCTGACTGATAGCGGGAATAAGCGCCGTACACGGTACTTCAAATTCAGAACCCTCAACCGCGACAGGTCTTCTGCGTCCGCTTTTATCCGGCTCGCCAAGTTCCATGCGCTGGCATCTGACGGCAACAGCTCTGCCGTTTTCGGTAACAATCCCTATCGGAGCGGTCAAAAACCGAATATCCACATTCTCTTCAAGCGCCTCCTCGATTTCCGGAGCGATTGCAGGCATCTCGTTTCGTGTACGTCTGTAGAGGATAGTCACTTTTGCGCCCAGCCTGAGCGAAACGCGCGCGGCGTCAATAGCTGTATCTCCGCCACCGATAACGACAACCCGGTCGCCGATAGCAACGCTTTTTCCCGCATGAATACGGTTGAGAAACTCAGCGCCGGAAAAGACATTGTCAGCATCCTCACCTTCCATTCCAAGCTTGATACCCTTATGTGCACCGATACCAAGATAGACCGAGTCATACTTCTCCTTGAGTTCGTCAAGACTGATGTCTTTACCGACAACAGTGTTACATCGTATTTCCACGCCCATCCTCTCGATCGCCGCGACCTCGGCATCGATCACTTCACGAGGAAGCCTGTAGGCGGGAATGCCGTAACGAAGCATACCGCCGGTTTCCTGGAATGCCTCAAAGATGGTGACATCGTAACCCCGGCGCGCAAGCTGAAAAGCACAGCTCAAACCCGCAGGGCCCGATCCTACAACAGCGATTTTCTCCGGCCGTTTCTCATCCGTCAGCTTTTCATGTTCGAAGCCGTTTTTTATCGCATAGTCCCCTATCCATCGTTCATAGGCATTGATACTGACAGAGCCCTCTTTCTCGGTTCTGTTACAGCTGCCTTCACAGGGATTGGGGCAAACCCGGCCGCAAACAGCCGGCAAAGGCTGCGTCTTGCTCACCTCTTTCCAGAGCTGCTTGTATGCCTCATCCATGCTCCATTTCTTGTTCTTCACCTGCTGCATGGTCGTCAGCCATGCACGAATGTCATTGCCTGCCGGACAGGCATCGTTGCAGGGCGGCTGCTGCTCTACATAAATAGGGCACTTGTGACTTGCATCCCCGAAAGCAACTATTTTATCAGTTCCTACCTGATCCTTGTATGGCGGATACTCGTAATTGAGCGCAAAATCAAGAATCGGATTTGACTCAGTAGGATTAATTTGACTCATATTCTACTCCTTGCCTTTTATCAGAACCGTACGTGAGCGGACTGATTGAATGTTGTTCGAGCATGTCTGTAGTTATCGATCATATCCTCATCAAAGGTTAGACCGGTTTCCTCAAAGAACTGTTTCCAGCCAATCCTGTTCACCCATTCACCCAGTCTTTCCCATGGGCGCGCCCCTTCACGGTATGCTTCAAGGATCTGCTTGACAACAGCACTCACTTCAGGCCAGCGCGGAGGATTATTCGGCAGACCGTGAGCCACGAGACTCATAAGCGTCGGTTTTGAACGGGCGTTACTGTTCTTGCCGGCAACCCAGATCGCAAACTTGGAGTGTTCAGGATGGTTGATCTCCATCGAAGGGCACGCCCCGAAACAGGCACCGCAATACATACATTTATCCTCATCGATAACCAGGGATTTCTTCCCGTCAACGACTGTCGGACGAATCGCCGCAACAGGGCAGCGGGCGACCACTTTTGGAAGCTCACAGATTTCACTGAGGCTCTCATGATTGATACGGGGAGGACGGGTATGCTTGACGATAATAGCAATATCGCCCTGACCGCCGCAGTTCAGCTCGCAGCACTGGGTGACGATCTTTACCTTGTTAGGGAGATTCATACCCCTGAAGTCTTCGATCATCTCATCCATAAGCGCCTTGACAACACCGGACGCATCGGTAGCCGGAATATCGCAGTGAAGCCATCCCTGCGTGTGCGCTATCGGAGAAACGGTCTTGCCTGTCCCGCCGACAGGGATACCCCTGCTTTCAAGATCATCGATCATCGGCTGCACCTTCTCTGCATCCGGAGTCATAAACTCGACATTGTTCCGGGTAGTAAACCTCAGATAGCCGTCAGCATGTTTATCAGCGACGTCACAGAGACTTCTGATGAAATCAACTGAATCCTGTCGAGGCGTACCTGCACGAACGGTATAGATAACATCACCGCTTTCAGCAACATGCTTCAACACACCCGGCTGGGGATATTCGTGATACTTCCACTTGCCGTAGTTTTTTTGCATAACCGGATGGAGACCCTCTTTATACGGATAAGGGCCCGACTCTACGGTTTTCCATGTTCTTTCAGGACTGCTCATATTGTTTCCCTCACATTGTAATTTGTCTCTTTTCGAGATTGTATTCTTTTTATGCCGGTACCGTACTTCCTGCTCAATACTTCGTCTTGAAATACGGGTTGTCACGCGGCCTCGAAACCATATCGATGCTCGGTTCCAGTCCGACACCATCCAGGAACTGCTTCATGCTGACGCGTTCGATGGTTTCACCGAGTCTTTCGTGATCAAGACCGTTATCATCCCACCAGTCAATAATTTCATCAGCAAGATCGATAAACTCCTCGATATCCTCTTCGGTTTCCATCTTCATGAACGGCACAACCATCGAGCCCACGTTGAAACCAACCTTAAGGGTACTCTTGGCCCCCATCAGAAGAGCAACGCCTCTTTCCTTGCCCGGCGAAAGCGCTTTAGGCATAACGTTCAGGCAGTGCATACAATGAACGCAGTTGCCGTTATCTATGTCGATACCGCCTTCTTTGAGCGAAATCGCCCTTGTAGGACAGAGACTGACAACCTCGTTGACCAGCTTCTCCATACCGTTTTCATCAACCCACTCCTTTACCGCTGATTCGTCCATCTGGATCGAGTCGCGCCACATGCCGATCACGGCTATATCTGAACGCATGATAGCGTTGGTACAATCGTTCGGGCAGCCTGAAAACTTGAGTTTGAATTTATAGTTCCATTCCGGACGGTGAACCGCACCCACAAAATGCTTCATGACTTTTTCATGCATCTCGAGCGTATCGTAGCATGCCTGTTCACAGCGTGCGGGTCCAGCACAGGAAACACCGGTACGCATTCCCGCTCCAGCACCGCCGAGATCCCAGCCTTTCTGGTTCAATTCGTCAAAACAGTCCTGAACCTTGTCGGCCTCGATACCCTGCAGCATGATATCACCGGTCTGGCCATGCAAGGTGATAAGACCTGTACCGTGCTTTTCCCATATATCACAGATTTCTCTGAGCGATTTTGTATTGTAATGCAATCCGGGAGGCGCCTGGATACGCATTGTATGGAATTCCGCAGCTTCAGGAAGCTTGTCCCTGATCATTGAATATCTCGTGATGATCCCGGCTCCATAACCTTTC
>JAPHUN010000273.1 GCA_026193435.1 Chlorobium sp. | reverse complement strand
GCAATCGATAATATTCAGTGCCCGGAAATAATCGACAGTCAAAAACCACAACCTGTAAAATGAATAATGACTATTGGCTTCTTGCTCCTGACTTCTATCTTCAGCCTACTGCCTACTGATTCACATAATGTTCTGAGGATCGACATCGATGGTTACTGTGAGGTCGTGTCGGTTGTATTTTCTCATAAGAGCGTATTGTAGCTTTTTCAGAGAGTCGGCAGAGATGTTTTTTCCGGGAAGTTTCAACAGGATCTGATAGCGATACCGTCCGCGTATGCGCGGGATTCCCGCAGGGGAAGGACCGAGCAGGATACAGTTTTCCGGTGAGAGGTAAGGGGCAAACGCCCTTGAAAATTCATCTGAAGCCTGTTCCGCAGTATGTTCATCCGGAGAGGAAAACTCGCAGGAAACAAGTCTCGCATAGGGTGGATAGAGAAGCTCTTTTCTTGCCTGCATATCTTTTTCATAGTACTTCTCATAACTTCCGTGCATCAGGTACACAAACACTTCGTTGTCGGTATTGTAGGTCTGGAGATAGACCTCACCGGGTATTTTTGCTCTGCCCGCGCGTCCGGCTACCTGCGTGAGTAGCGCAAAGAGTCTTTCGCCGGCTCTGAAATCCGGCAGGTTCAGGCCGATGTCGGCCAGAAGCACACCGACAAGCGTGACATCAGGGAAGTCGAGTCCTTTTGCCACCATCTGTGTGCCGAGCAGTATGCGCGCTTTCTTTTCATGAAAGTCTTTCAGTATCATGGCGTGAGCGCCTTTGATCCCTGTGGTGTCCACATCCATGCGGAGAATTTTTTCTCCCGGGAAAAGGCCGCGGAGCTCTTCCTCGATCCGTTCTGTTCCGCTGCTCTTGTAGAGAATGTTTTCCGATGAGCATCGAGTGCATGTTTCCTTGTAAGCAAGGGCATGCCCACAGTAATGGCAACGGAGCTGTCGGCTTGCGGCATGATAGACCATGGGGATGTTACAGTGATTGCATGTCGGGATGTGACCGCAATCGAGGCATAGGAGACTTCCTGCAAATCCTCTTCTGTTCTGGAGGAGTATCACCTGCTCGTTTCGTTCGAGTCTTGCCTTTATCTGTTCATAGAGAACCTCAGAAAGGGAAAAAGAGATTTTTCTGTTTTCCCGCAAGGGAACCAGTTTTACCGACGGTATCGAAGCGCCATCAACTCTCTCAGGCAGACGAAGCAGGCTGTATTTTCCGGTTTCTGCGTTATGGAACGATTCGAATGAAGGCGTGGCGGAACCCAGGACACAAATGGCGTTTTCGAATTTGGCCCGCATGACGGCGGTATCCCTTCCGTTGTATCTTGGGGTTCTATCCTGTTTATAGGCACTGTCATGCTCTTCATCGACAATGATGGCTCCGACATTTTCAAGCGGAGCGAAGATTGTCGAGCGGGCCCCAAGGGCAATTTTAGCCTTTCCTGTTCGAAGTTTATGCCATGCGTTATATTTCTCCTGGTTATTCATCGCACTGTGCACTATCTGGATGTCATCACCAAAGTGCTGACGGAAACGTGACGCTGTTTGCGGCGTCAGAGAGATTTCAGGCACCAGTACGATAGCGCTTTTGCCCGCAGAGAGCACCTCCTTCAGTAACTCTATGTAAATGATGGTCTTGCCGCTGCCTGTAATGCCATGGAGGAGAAAGGTCGAGAACGTACCGGCCCGAAACCCTGTTATGAGACGTTCAAGTGCGCTCAGTTGTGCGCCGGTCAGGTTTTTGATGATTTTCTTCGGTTCGGTAAAGCCGCTTGAAAATCCAATGTCCACTTCAATTTTCAGGGATTCGAAAATGTCTTTTTTTACCAGTTCACGTGCGATAGCAGCCGTAGTGCCGATCTGCTCAGGGAAGCTCCATGACATTTCCAGATCGTGCAGTCGTCTGACAGCCTCTGCCTGACGGGGGGCACGGGAAAGCGACTCCGGCAGTGATTCCGTAAACGGTTCTTTAAAGCGATAGGCGGTTCTTGTTTTCGCTCCGGTTGTTTTGAAGGTCTTTTTAATTGTTACCAGTCCTCCCCGTTCCATCTCGATCAATGTCCGGTAAAGGTTTTGTTTGCCCAGTCTGGATTCAAGCTGTCTGACCGTCATTTTTTTCCTTTGATGCAGCTGTTTGAGAATCTCTTTGCGCAACGGGGTCGTAACGACTTTTCTGTCGTTGAAGCTCAGAAGCTGAAAATCAGAGAGTTCCACCGTTTCGCTTACTCTTGTTTTCAAAGGGGCGGGAATAACGGCATTGATGGCCTCGATCGGGCGGGCTATATAATAGTCGGCTATCCATTTGGACAATCGGAGGGTTACAGGGGTGAGGAGAGGTAGGCCGCTGTTGAGGATTTCGGTTATGGTTCCTTCCTGCGGGGTGTGTTGAGGGTTATCAACCTCCCTGACCACGTAGCCGATGATACTTCTCCTGCTGTTGCCGGCCGGTGAAAAGAGAACCTGGCATCCGGTAAGAAGCTCGTCAGTCAGGTTCTCCTGAACGGAAACGAGCAGGGGCTCATCGCGCAGGAAATAGTTGGCATGTAGTAATACGTGGCGCATGGGATGCAATAAAAAAGTCAGTGTGAAGCACTGACTTGAAATAATAAATAAATGTTAGGAGATCATCTCAGTTTTGGAAAATAGTCAGGATTTTCTCCTTGATAGACTCCACGCTTCCAGTTCCCTTGATGCTGCTGAATTTCAGGGCATTCGGGTCTCCGTTCTTATTAAATTCCCGGTAATATTCGATAAGGGGCGCGGTTTCCTTGTGATAGATTTCAAGGCGCTTACGTACGGTTTCCTCGCAGTCATCCTCTCTCTGGACAAGAGGATCTCCGGTGATATCGTCAACTCCTTCTTTGGCAGGAGGATTGAATAACACATGGTAGGTTCTTCCTGAGGCAAGATGAACACGCCTGCCGCTCATGCGCTTGATAATTTCTTCGTCATCAACTTCGATATCGATAACATGATCGATCTGTATGCACTCATTTTTCAGGGCGTCAGCCTGGGCGACTGTTCGGGGAAATCCATCGAAAAGGCAGCCGTTTTTACAATCAGATTTGCTCAGTCGTTCCTTGACCAGTCCCAGAATAATTTCATCGGAAACCAGCTTTCCTTCATCCATAACCTTTTTTGCTTTCAGTCCGAGAGGCGTTCCCTCCTTGACAGCGGCGCGAAGCATGTCGCCCGTTGAAATTTGTGGAATGCTGAATGTAGAGGAGATAAATTGAGCCTGAGTTCCCTTGCCTGCGCCGGGGGCCCCGAGTAAAATAATTCTCATACTTACCGGGTTCTGAGGTTGTTATTTTTTTAGCTTGATAACTTTGACTTTGGACCTGGCAGGTTTTTCCTTATCCTGAGTTCCGTTTCCCGAAGATGTCAAGCTGTCCGATGACTCAGATTTCTCTGAAGCCGTTGTGTTCAGGGAGGTGCCGTTTGTCTTTGCTGACGGCTTGAATGGTATGGCCTGCTTGGAGGGTTTTCTTTTTTCTTCTGAAGGTTTTGTCTGTAAACTGGCATTATCGAAAAGTTCCTGCAATGCTTGAGTCTGGCCTTTGGGGTCCAGGGATCTGAAAAGGTATTCGTCATCCTTGACATGTTTTTTTCTGAAGTGATAGTCAAGAGCGGAGAGTACCATTCTGATAACTCTTCTGCTTTCACCCAGATCCCCTCTGGATGCAATGTTGGTTTCTGCTTTGGAGTTGATGGTGGTTATTGGATAGCCATTTCTGTCTGTTTCTTCGGAAAGACCGAATGTTACCGTTATTTTTGTGCCCAGTAGCGCAAAGGATGAAACTTCAGATCGGATCATCATCATGCCGCCGACAGAAGTTTTTTTGCTTTTGAGATCCCAGCCTACCCAGTGTTCGATTTTATCGATAATGAAATTTGAAACCTCATTTTGTGACGCGGCAAAACGTCTGACTTTCAACTCATCGAAAACAGGATTTTCCGAGGTATGGTTGGCATTATCTGTAAGACCGTGATATGCTTTGTTAAATTCGTTTC
>JAPHUN010000117.1 GCA_026193435.1 Chlorobium sp. | reverse complement strand
GATGCAGATCGTCAAGGCTCATGAAATGTTCGTCAAGGCACTGAAAGATTCGGGTATGGACTACTCCATTCTGCGTCCGAACGCCTATTTCCCCGACATAGCGCAGTTCCAGAACATGGCCGCTTCCGGCGTCATCGTCTGGCCCGGCGACGGGAGTCTAACCATCAATCCGATCCACGGCGAGGATATGGGAGAAATCTGCGTTGATGCAGCCGTTCCCGGTCATCGGGAGATCGACATCGGCGGCCCGGACATCTTGACCTATAAAGAGCTGTTCACCCTTGCCTTTACAACGATCAACAAAAAACCAAGGATCATCTTCATTCCTCTCTGGATCGTCAAAGGCGTTCATACCCTCATAAAACCACTCAACGCCCGTATCGCCGACATGCTCTACTTCGCCATCGCCGTCAACGAAATCGACAACGCCGCGCCGTGTTACGGTGAGCATCACATGAAGGATTTTTTCGAGGAATCTGGAGGAAAAAACGTATCAGAGAAATAATGACTGGGCTTTTTTTACTGAACCAGGTAATTTATGTCCCAGACAACAGACCACCAACAGATACATCAGGGTACTTACTAACCAGCGACCACTTTTAAAGCATATCACATGACATTTTCCCTTGATACTGAAAACATTCTCACCCGGGAAGCAGCAGAAACCCGCAGCTCCCTGGTTTCCAATACCAGCTATACCCTTGAACTTACCCTGAAAGAGCATGCCGCCGAGTACCGGGGGCGCTGCAGTGTTGCGTTTGACTATCGCCGTGGAGGTACAGACCCCCTCAAGCTTGATTTCATCACCAAAGAGATCCATGCTGTCACGCTCAATGGCAAGGCGACGGAGGAGTATCTCAAGGGTGATTTTGCTATCTATCTCAATGAAGATCATCTGACAGAGGGCCGCAATACGCTGGAGATCACCTACACCAGCCAGTTCGATAACACCGGATCGGGCTTTCACAAATTTCATGATCCCGAAGACAGTGAAGAGTACATGCACACCGACTTTGAGCCCTACGACGCGCACCGCCTGTTTCCGTGCTTCGATCAGCCCGATATCAAAGCCTCCTACCAGCTTACGATACATGGTCCCTCAAAATGGACCTACATCCATAACACCCTGCCGGAGCAGACCCGGACAAACGGTGAAGAGGCAACAATTGCATTCAAGCGCACGGCCGTCTTTTCCACCTACCTCTTCGCCCTGGTCGTGGGCCCATACACCAGCTGGGAAGATCGCTACAACCAAGTTCCGCTTGGAATTTACTGCCGTAAGTCGCTCGGAAAATACATGGATCCGGACAACATCTTTGCCATCACCAAAGAATCCATGGGCACCCTGGAGAACTATTTCGACTACCCCTATCCGTACGATAAGTACGACCAGGTTTTTGTTCCTGAATTCAATTTCGGGGCCATGGAAAATGTGGGTTGCGTCACCTTTACCGAACACTATATCTTTCGTCATAAAAAGCTCTACAGCGAGCACCTGAACCGTGCCAACACCATCACCCACGAGATGGTACACATGTGGTTCGGTGACCTGGTAACCATGAAATGGTGGAACGACCTCTGGCTCAACGAAAGCTTTGCCGACTACCTCTCCTATTTCGCTATGTCCAAGGGCACGCTGTTCAGTGATGCGCTGGAACATATGTATGTTCGCAAAGAGTGGGCCTATCAGCAGGATCAGTATGCAACCACCCACCCCATAGCCGCTTCGGCCCGCGATACCATCGAGGCCTTCAGCAATTTTGACGGCATCAGCTACTCCAAGGGCGCCTCGGTGCTTCGCCAGCTTCAGTACTATATCGGTGATGAGGCCTTCCGCGCCGCCATTGGCCAATACTTCAAAAAATTTGCAGAAAAGAACACCACCCTGGATGATTTTCTTTCAATCATGTCGGAAACAAGCGGCATCGACATCGTAGCCTGGAGCCGTCAATGGCTGGAAACCACCGGCGTCAACACCCTGTTGAGCCGCATAGAGAACAGCAAACTCAGGATTGAGCAACAGGGCTCGGCCGACAACAGCCTCATCCGGCAGCATGCCATCGAATTCACCGGCTACCGTCAAAGCGGCGGCGCGCTCGTCGAAAATGAAACCCAAAAGATCATCATTGACGGAAAAACCGCCGAGGCGCAGCTCAAACCCGATACAGCGTTCGTGATCCTCAATACGCACGACCACGATTACGTGAAAGTGTTTTACAGCAATGATGCTATCGCCATCGCCCGTGAGTCACTGCAAACCATTGAAGATCCGTTTGCCCGGCGGCTGGTCTGGGGAAGCCTCTGGCAGATGGTGCGCGACAATGCATTCGCCCCGACCGAGTTCATCCGGATGGGCATTGAACTGGGTCTGAAAGAAAAGGACTTGTCGATCCTGAACAGCCATATTATCGCAAAGATCAAAGCCATTGTTTCGGTGTACCTGACCGATGACAACAGAGCGATCTGGATACCCATGCTCAACACCATGGCCCGCGAGCGCCTGACCGAGACTGAAAACAGCCAGCAGGAGCAGATCATCTGGTTCGGGCTCCTGCTTGAAACCGCTCTGCTGCACGACGAGCTGGACTACCTGCACGCACTTATCACAAGGGGCGAGTCTCTGGCGTCGCTGGAGATTGACCAGGAAAAGCGCTGGAACATCATTGCCCGCCTGATGGCCTGCGGCCATGCTGAAGCCGAAAACCTGTTCAGCAAAGAAAAAGAGCTGGATAAAAGCGACCTTGGGCTGAAGAAAGCCTTTATGGTGCAAGCCTCCAGGCCCGACAGCGCTGAAAAAGAAGCCTGCTGGCAGGCGTTTACGGAGAAATCATCCCGCTCCACGGATTTCCTCCGCTACGGCATGAAAGGCTTTCACTGGCGCAAGCAGAAGGAGCTTCTGGCGCCATATGTCGACCGGTTTTTTGAAGCGGTTGAGAAGGTCTATACCGAGCGCGACTTGCATTACGCCGGGGCCTTTTGCCACCTGCTCTTTCCAGCGTGGCAGCAAACCCGGGACATGCTCCGGAAAATCGAGTCCTTTCTGGATCAGAAAGTCTCAGACGGCGCCGGCTTGCCTGCCCTGCTCAGGAAACAGCTCATCGAACAAGCCGACG
>JAPHUN010000005.1 GCA_026193435.1 Chlorobium sp. | reverse complement strand
TGAAGTTTTTCTGCGACATCGGAGCCAAGCGGTTCAAATTCCGCAGTTATCGACATTCCAGCCGGTTCAACGTGAAGAGGTTCCTTGCCTTTATTTCCTGCACTGATAGTTAGTGCCACCCTTTCAAGAGATTGCCCCTCGCTGCATGGTGCAGGATTGTCAGAAAACGGCAGCATTTTCCTGCAAAAATCTACCATACCGTTAATCTGCTCCTTGAAAGGAATAGATTCTTTGGCCGCATCCATACTGAACTGCAAAGCAGATCCCATCCCGGAAAGCACATCATCAAGAGCTTCCTGTCCCTGCATTTCCCCTTTGGATATTCGATCAATAACATTGGTAACACCGGGAACAAACCGTTCAGCAGCGGATTTCCCCATGTCCACACTGTAGCTGAAAAGTGACAGCGGATTACTGAGGATCATGCGCCTGACCTCTTCAGGACGTGAAAGTACCCGCATCATACCTTCCTGAATCACTGTCGTCTGACAGGCCAGCCTTGCGCCTTGGGCTATCTGTTTTTCAGACAAAAAAGCCCTTTCCACATTACTCAGAGGAGACAGACACTCTCCACCCTCCAGTACCGTAACATAGCAGGTTTGACAGATTCCAAGACCGGCACAAACATAACCTACATGTGATTTGCTCTCCAGAGCGATTTTGGAAAGTTTCTCACCGACAGAACCCCGACAGGGCCTGTCATTAATGATGATATCCATAATTAATTTAATTTTAATCTCTTATAATGATTTTCTGGATTATACCACAAAAGTATGATTATTAAAATGTAGTAAAATAACGAAAAAAAAGCCGGTCAGGAACGGTTTATCTCCTGACCGGCTTTTGATGCCTGAAACTCTCTATCACATGCTGTTTGGCCGACGAGTTGCGGCTTCACGCCCCTTATGATTTCCCGGCCTTCCTCCCCCGCACCTTCCACGACCACCTGAACCGGCATCGGTTCGTCTCGCCTCACCGCGCCCATGACAGCATGCATGCTCACCGGTATGCTCCCGGTGAATATCTTTGCTTCCGCATTCCGGACAGTTCTCCGGTCTGCCCGTTCCATATGATACAGCCCAATGATGAGCACAGCTGCTGCAAGTAAATATTCTTTCTTTCATTTCAGTTCCCCGTTAGTATTTGATTAACCATTCCTTTAATTATAAGCATATGCTCATAAATAAACAAGTAATAAAGGCAAGTAAAACATGTATCGCTTCCAACTTGTCATCGGACTTGCGGAACAAGGCTATACCTTCCCCTCCCTTCGGGAGTACTCTCCAAATATCATGTGTTTGCCGTTAAGAATGAGCAACAGTTGTTACATTGGTGTTTTACGTTTTTTCTCTACTGTAAGCCACAAGATGACATGCATAGCCAGGAACATACATGGAACTTTGCCATTGACCGTGGAGGCACCTTTACTGACGTTGTAGGATTCGATCCGACGGGAAACCTTTTCAAGCACAAGCTTCTCTCGGTATCGGACGCCTATGAAGACGCAGGCATCGAAGGGATACGAACCATACTTCGGCTCTCACCGGACGAAACGTTAGACCCGGCCCTGATCAGGTGCATCCGTATCGGAACGACCGTAGCCACTAATGCGCTGCTTGAAAGAAAAGGCGCTTCAGCCGCGCTTTGCATCACAGAAGGGTTTGAAGACCTGCTTGCCATCGGTAATGGAACCCGCCCGAAGTTGTTCAGCCTGAACATACAGAAACCTCAGCCGATTTACAGCAGGGTAATCGGGATCTGTGAAGAAACCGGTGTCTCGGGAACTATTCATAAGGAAATCAATACAAAAGAGGCTGAAGAAGCTTTGAATGAGATTCGTGCAGAGGGATATGAAAATCTCGCGATAGTGCTGAAACACTCATGGATAAATCCGCAACATGAACAGATCCTTGCCCGTATAGCCCGGGAAAAAGCCGGGTTCAGGCACGTGGTAGCGTCGCATGAAGTCATGCCCCTTATACATTTTCTCAAAAGAGGCCAGACCACGATGATCGAAGCCTATCTGGGGCCTGTGCTTTTCAACTATGCCGAAACGATAAAAAAACTTGCAGGCACGGTAAGGATCGAGTTCATGCAAAGCTCAGGAGGCCTTATCGATGCAGATGATCTGCGTGCAAAAGACACGATTCTATCCGGGCCTGCCGGAGGGGTCACAGGCTTCGGAACGCTTTCCGCGCGACTTGGCATCCCCCAATCCATAGGGTTCGACATGGGAGGCACATCAACGGATGTATCCCGCTATGACGGCGAGTATCAACATGTCTTTGAAAGTTCTGTGGCCGGTGTACCTTTTTATACTGATATGCTCGACGTTGAAACCGTTGCCGCAGGAGGAGGTTCGATTCTGTCTTTTGACGGAGAAAGGCTTCTCGTAGGCCCTGAATCGGCCGGATCAAATCCCGGCCCTGCATGTTACGGACTTGGTGGACCGCTTACCGTGACCGATGCGAACCTTCTGCTTGGCAGAATTATTCCTGAATTTATACCGGAAACGTTCGGTAAAACCCACGATAAACCTCTCGACAGTAAAATCGCCAGAAAAAAGTTCACCGATCTTGCAGAAAGGGTCAATACCACGACCGGCCTTTCCTATTCACCTGAAAAACTTGCCGAAGGATACCTTACCATAGCGAACGAATCCATGTGCAGGGCGATGAAAAAAATCTCCGTATCAAGAGGTTATGATATCCGGGATCATGCGCTTGTCTGCTTCGGAGGAGCAGCCCCCCAGCATGCTTGCGATATCGCCCGTATACTCGGGATCAAAACCATCGTCCTGCATCCGCTTTCAAGTGTTCTCTCGGCATACGGGATAGCTGTTGCTGACCGGTGTGAACGAAAAGCGCTGGCTGTAATGAAGCTATTGACAGACCGCCTGCTTGAAAATCTTGAAGAAACCGCAAAGTCGGAAGCAAACCGTTTGATCACACGGCTTCATGACGAAGAAAACAAGACAGAGATCACAACCAGACTGTTTCTGGATCTCAGACCGAAAGGGACAGACTCCTGGTTATCCATTCCTGCAGGCAACGGCCGCGAAGATGTCTCGTTTGATTCCATTGAAAAAATACTCACTCGATTCAAAAACGAATACCTCTGCAGGTTCGGTTTCAGACCCGACATCAACGCCGTTGAGGTTGTCAATCTACGGACAGATGTTTCCGCGGCATCTTCTGTCCCTCGCCTGAAGCATTCCCCCTTGCCGGACGAAAAAAGTGCTCCGCTTTCTCCCTGTTATTCACGCGAAGTGTGGCTTTCAGGCAGATATCGGGAAATCCCGGTGTTCGACAGGAAAAAAGTAAAGCCGGGACACAGCCTCCAGGGCCCTGCCATGATCGTTGATGATCAACTAACCCTGCTCCTTCAGGAGGGATTTGAAGCCGGGACAGATACCACAGACAACCTCATTCTGAAAGAGAGCATGGAAGCAACGACAATGCATGGGAAAGACAGCGTCGATGGCGCAAAACCAGATCCTGTGATGCTCGAGGTGTTCAATAACCTCTTCATGAACATTGCCGAGCAAATGGGCTACACTCTTGCAAATACAGCCCACTCCGTCAACATGAAAGAACGACTTGATTTCTCATGCGCGCTGTTCGACAATGAAGGAAGGCTCATCGCCCACGCTCCGCATATACCCGTTCATCTCGGCGCCATGGAATCAACAGTGCAGCATATCCTGCGAGAAAACCGGAATACCATGCGGGATGGCGACATGTATCTTGCCAACAACCCCCATCAGGGCGGCTCGCATCTTCCCGACATAACGATCGTCTCACCGGTTTTCTGCGAAGAAAAAATACCATCATTTTACCTGGCCAACCGGGGACATCATGCCGATATCGGGGGAATCACTCCCGGTTCCATGCCTCCATCCAGCAGAACAATTCATGATGAAGGCATCGTAGCAGGAAACTTTCTGATCGTTCGTGAAGGGATATTCCGAGAGCCCGAAGTACTGGAACTGCTTTCAGGCGGAGTCTATCCGGCCAGGAACCTTTCAGAAAGGCTCTCTGACATGAAAGCGCAGGTCGCGGCCAACAATAAGGGGTTGACCGAACTACAGAGAATGAATGCCGCATATGGCACAAAAACTGTCCTCCAATACATGTCATTCATTCGCCAGAACGCAAAACATGCCATGCAGAGAGCCCTGATCACATTGGCCGGACGCTCAGGCGCGTTCCACTCAACGTTTTCCGATCGTATGGACAACGGAGCGAAAATCTCCGTCTCCGTTCAGATCTCAGCCCCGAAGGGAAAAGATCCTGAAATCGTGATCGATTTCACCGGAACTTCCCGAGAGGACAGTGGCAACATCAACGCGCCCGCGGCGGTAACGACTGCCGCCGTTCTGTACACCCTGCGCTGCCTTATCGAAGAGGATATTCCCCTGAACTCGGGCTGCCTCGAACCGGTCACCATCATCATACCGGAAGGCTCATTGCTCAATCCTTCACATGAAGCTGCTGTAGCGGTGGGCAATGTCGAAACATCACAGCGAATCGTCGACGTGCTGCTCGGAGCGCTTGGAAAAGCCGCTGCATCACAAGGCACCATGAACAACCTTCTCTTCGGCAGACCCGATAATTCAGGCGGTCAGTACTATGAAACCATTCCCGGCGGAAGCGGCGCATCAGAAGGCTGTAAAGGGGCGTCCGGCGTCCAGATACACATGACCAATACCCGTATTACCGATCCTGAAATACTCGAGCAACGCTTCCCGTCGGTACAGGTCACTCGTTTTTCTTTCAGGAAGGAATCAGGCGGAATCGGAAAATGGAATGGGGGGGACGGTATCGAACGGGCTCTTCGATTCAAAGAACCGATGCATGTGAGCGTCATTTCCGAAAGAAGACACTACGCCCCGTTCGGCCTTAACGGTGGCCGGGACGGAGCGAAAGGCGCCAACATTCTGGTCAGACCTGATACCACAGAAGAATCTCTCGGATACAGGGTGGATCAGGTCTTTCAGGCGGGAGAGACGATACTGATAAAAACTCCGGGAGGCGGCGGTTACGGGTATCAGAGCGACAGAGAGAGTACGATATAGAGCAAAGAAATGACAGTAAGCAGGAAAACCATACTCCGCAGAAGAGCCGAACCCAGAGAAGAAATGGCTGACCGGCAGTTTCCCTGAAGCATTCTCAGAACAGCTCTACTCCGCAGAACGCCAATCGGTATACAGATCAAAATGAGCCAGGACAGTACCAGACCGGTCGTTCTCATCACGCCCTCCCCCAGGAAGGCGGCCTGTACACAGGCAAGGCTCAGTACCGAAGGATAGAGGATATGAATAAGACCATCAAGACGGTTTTTGAGCAACGCTCTCTGCTCCAGACCGGTTTCTTTCCATTCCCTGACAGCGGCTTCCGTCTTTTGCAGGCTCCAGGGGATATCAAGATACACTACCCTTGACGGAACTCCTGTATGGCGGACTTTCAGCTTACGGGCAATTATTTGACGAAACAGCATCAATACCCCGGTAAGCATACCTGACCAGACCAATGCGGTTCCCAGCCATTCGATTGAGAGCCAGAAATAGGGATGATTCATTGCTTTTCAGTACACTTCAGTGATAAATAATATATACAGCCAAAAACCCTGCTGGCGGCGGAATCTTCTTTTGATTTGCAATTGTGCAAAACTGTTCCCATCATATACTCAACGGATCTGATATTTTCAAACCCCTATCACCCTCAGATGAAGGTATTCCTGAAAAAAGCTATTCTTCTGCTTCTGACCTCAAGCGTAATCGGAGGAATTGTCTTCGCAGGATTGGGATTTCTTGTGTCCGGCTATCAGAGTAAACCGGAAAAAGCCGATGTCATCATTGTGCTCGGAGGCGATGACGGACCAAGAGTCGACAAGGGAGGCAGTCTCTTCAATGCAGGATATGCCCCAAACGTTGTGTTGACCGGAATAGACAGCAGGTATTACCGGCCCTCCCGTCCCAACT
>JAPHUN010000135.1 GCA_026193435.1 Chlorobium sp. | reverse complement strand
GCATGGATCTTCGGGTAAGACCTGTGAAATATGAGCCCTGATTTCACGGGTCAAGCCCGAAGATGACAGAAAGGGGAAAGCACTCCCCTCATCATCTCATCACTCATTGCTCATCGCTCAGCACTCAGCACTCAGAACTATCTTCTCCCTACCTAACACGTAGCACATAACACCTAACACTCATCTCTCATCTCTTGACTCTCTTCCCACATCCCACTGCCTACTTCCCTCTGTCTTCCCTTCTTCCATTATTCAATAGTAAATAGTCATTCGACACTCTCTTCTCACTTCCCCTCTTCCTGAAACGTTTCCCTGATTTTATTTCTCCAGGCAACGGCCTTCTTCACATTCTGGCCGTTTGACGAGATAGCGATAGTCATTTCATCTTTCTTGTAGATCGCCGGTGAAATAAAGTCCGACAGCTCACGGTTATCCACAACATTGACCATGATACCTCGCTCTTCAGCGTCCTGTTTAATCTTACGGTTTACCTCCATATTGTCTCTCGCCGCATAAACAAGAAAATGTCCTTCGATATCGGATGGATCATATTCCTTGAAAACAAGACGAAACCCTTTTCCCTGAAGTTCTTCATGAATCTCGGGAGCGACGATGGTAATGTTTCGGGTATACTTCTCCACCGTCTGTATCTTGTGCATAGCGATGTTTCCTCCTCCGACAAAGAGAAGCTGCTTGTCGTCCACCCTGATATTCAGCGGTAAAAATACTTTCATAGTCACGTGTTCTTCATATGCTCTCCCTGTCGGAAACCCTTCTCAGGATTGAACCCGCAGAGGTTATCGAAAATTCCTTACACTGCCAATGGGCAAAAAGTAAAAGCCCACCATTTCGCGGGCTTTTTCAGCTGAAGAATCCTGTTCCTGCAGCTTGACTCACTCTCTTTTCTCGCAGCTTTTTCGAACCATCGCACCTGCCTGTTTATCATGACAGGCAGGCAGAGAATAATTTATCCTTCGCTGTCACTCATCCTGCATTTTAACCGCAACCGCGACCTTAAGCAGTACGGTCAGAATCAGAATGCCGATAGACCAGATACCGAGGGTTATGAATATCTCGTTAAGGTTCGGTGTGTAGCCGACAATTTCTTCAAGCGGTGAAGGCACAAAGCCGCCTATAATCAGACCTACCCCCTTGTCTATCCATATTGAAACTACAATACCGATGCAGGCGGCAATCAGCCATGGAGATGACTTTCTCAGCCTGGGAATCAAAAGAACCAGGAGAGAGCTGAAACCAACAATGATCGAAAACCACATCCAGGGAACAAGCTGGCCTTCACCATGAAGCCCGAAAAACAGGTATTGCAGACCGTGCATGTGGCCTGGTATGTTGCTGTAAAAAGCTGTAAAAAACTCCATTCCCAGCAGGAAGAAATTCAGGATCGCCGCATAGGTTGCGATGACCGAAAGTTTATGTATCGCCTGCTTGCCGGCGTCGAATCCGGTTGTTTTTTTGAGGATCATCGATACCAGTATCAGAATCGCCGGTCCTGCAGCGAAAGCCGAAGCAAGAAAACGAGGAGCGAGAACCGCTGTCAGCCACAGGTGCCTTCCTGGAAGGCCGGCATAGAGAAACGCGGTGACGGTATGGATACTGAAAGCCCAGGGAATCGAAAGATAAATGACGGGCTTGACCCATTTCGGAGGAGGCACGCCTTTTTTCTCTGCGCCAAGAACTGTCCAGCCGCTTACAATATTCAGCAGAAGATAGCCATTCAGAACCGTGGCGTCCCAGAAAAGCATCGAGTTCGGCGTCGGGTAAAGCATCACATTCAGGACCCTGTCGGGACGACCGAGGTCGGCGAGGATAAACAAAACACACATTATCGTTGCCGCGACCGCAAGAAACTCACCGATGATGACAATCTTGCCGAAAGCCTTATAATCGTGCAGATAGTAGGGCAGAACTACCATCACGGCAGATGCCGCGACACCCACCAGAAACGTGAATTGCGCGATGTATACCCCCCAGCTGACGTCTCTGCTCATCCCCGTAAGGGTAAGTCCTGTCGTGAGCTGATTGATGTAGGAATAGACGCCTGCCGAAATGATGACAAGGAGGATAACGATCCAGCCCCAGTAACTCCGATTTCCTTTAAGTGCTTTCTCGATCATAAGGAATCATTATATGATGTAGAACACGGATGGTCTGGTTCCCAGCTCAGACTTCCGCTGCAATGTGTGGTTCTTTTCAAGCAACATTCTGACCTCTGATTCCGGGTCATTCAGGTCACCGAACGTCAATGCTCCTTCCGGACAGGTCTCAACACAAGCGGGGTTCAAATTCTGTGCGAGCCGCTCGGAGCAGAAATTACATTTTTCAACTACCCCTCTTTCTCTGGTAGGATATGCCTGGTCTCTTTTTTCTATGGCCTCTCTCGGATCTCTCCAGTTGAAGCTCCTCGAACCGTAGGGACAGGCCGCCATACAGAAACGGCAGCCGATACAGCGATGATAGTCCATGGCTACGATACCGTCCCAGCTTCTCTTGAACGTCGCCCTGGTGGGACACGCCCGTACACAGGGTGGATTGTCACAGTGATTACAGAGAGCGAGATACGACTTCTCCCTTGTCTCCTCGCTGACAAACTGTTTGCTTTCACCGGGAAAGACATTTTCATAGGGACTTTTCCAGATCCATTTAATCTCATCCTTGGCGTTATCGAAATCCGGTACATTATGCACTTCGTGACATGCATCTATGCATTTCGTGCATCCATCCCTGCACTTTCTTGTATCGATAACCATTCCCCATCGCTTGCCTGGTGTAGAAGCTCCGTGTGTAGTCTGCGCTTCAGCCGTCTCAAACGATGACTTGGAAAATAGCCCGGTAGCGGCACCCAAGCCTGCGAGAACACCTAAACCGGTTTTCCTGATAAACTCTCTTCTATTATCGTTCATCACTATATTTTACATTTCATGATGGCAACTAAAGCAGTTCGGTTTTGCACTCGCGTATGTGTGACACCGCACACAAAATCCCCTGCTGCCGTGGCACTGGAAGCATGTGCTCAGGTTTTTCTCGAACTTTCTGCCATCGGGAGTCACATGAATACGTTCACCTTCGCGCACCGCACCATGGCGCCAGTCGTTCAGGAGAAGCATATGATTTGCGCGCATGTATTCTCTTGATTCAACACACTGTTCACTGGCGCTTTTTGCGACCGGTGTCGGGATCTTTTTCGCCTTGCCTTCCTGAAGGAAAGCATAGGAAACAACAAAGAGAAAAAGGGCTAACCCGCAAAAGATAAGTAGACGTTCCCTAATCTTCATCACCCTCCTCATCTTCGAATCCGGCCATCGGGTCCTCCCTCAGGTCCTCTGTTCTTTTTTTCTCCCCGTCCATAACAAGAGCGTTTCCGACAAGCTCATGCAGTCCGTAGACCGATACTCCGGGATTCCAGTAATTCATCAGAGCAGGCAGAGTAGCCCGATCAATTGCACATATCGTGACAAGAGAATCGACATCGTGTGTTTCCTTTACATGCCTGACGGCATTCGCTCTCGGAAACCCGCCCCTCAATCGAATATCCATGTACTCTTCAGTATTGATACCGCTTCCGGAACCGCAGCAGAAGGTCTGCTCGCGAATCGTATTCTCCGGCATCTCATGGAACGAATTGCACACGTTATTCAGCACATAACGTGGTTCATCGAACATTCCCATGCCTCTGGCAACATTGCAGGAATCATGGAAGGTCGTTGTCAGATGATCGTTCCTTTTCGGATCAAGTTTAAGCTTGCCGTGCTTAATCAGATCCGCTGTAAACTCGGCAATATGCACCATCTTCGTAGAAGCAGCGTTAGTAAACTTCGTACCGGTTATCGGTGATACCGGTTCTTGGAGAAAATCAGCAGGTCCGTTCATGGTATCCATGTACTGATGGACAACCCTCCACATATGTCCGCATTCACCGCCCAGAATCCATTTGACACCAAGACGCTTTGCCTCATGATACATCTTCGCATTAAGCTTCTTGGCCATCTCGTTGGAGGTAAAAAACCCGAAGTTACCCCCTTCGGAAGCGTATGTGCTGATGGTATAATCAAGCCCGATATGATGAAAAAGCAGAAGGTATCCCATCATCGTGTAGACACCGGGGTCGGCAAAAACATCGCCTGATGGTGTTATAAAAAGAACCTCGGCTCCCTTTCTATTGAATGTCGGCTCGACAGTAATACCGGTAAGGTCCTCGATGTCCTCGACAAGAGACTCGATATTCTGCACGAAGGTGTGCGGTTCTATACCAAGATGGTTCCCTGTACGATTGCAGTTAGAAACCGGGTTCAGGATCCAGTTATTGCTCACGCCTATAAGGTTCAGCAGTTCCCGGCCCATCATGGTTATTTCCGCGGTATCTATCCCGAACGGACAGAACACGGAACAACGACGGCACTCGGTACACTGATGAAAATACATATGCCACTCCTTGATAACCTCGGGAGTAAGCTTTCTTGAGCCTGAAAAACCCTTCAAAATCTTCTCGGCAAGAGGAAAATCATTGCGATAGACCGAACGAATAAGCTCCGCTCTCACTACCGGCATATTTTTCGGATCTCCGGTTCCGAGGAAAAAATGACACTTGTCCGCGCAGGCACCGCAACGAACACAGGTGTCCAGAAAAAGCTTGAATGACCGGAACCGCTCAACACGATCCTTCATCCCCTCCTTGATGGTTTTTTCCCAACCATCAGGAAGCTTCCAGTCATCATCAATCGGAGACCACTTTCTCGGATTTGCAAATTTGAGGTCTTCCAGAACTTCGGGCTTGGTCGGATAACACCAGTTCCCGTCCCGGAACTCGACAGGTATTTCCCACCATTCCTTGTCGGAATAGTCTCCTTTGAGGAGGCTTGGTTTTTCCT
>JAPHUN010000295.1 GCA_026193435.1 Chlorobium sp. | reverse complement strand
ACCATGTAGATCAGCACAAAGAACAGCAGCATCCCGCCCGGCACAAGAATCTGACCGGCAATAACCCTCGGAAGCAGTTTTCTGTGCGCCTGCACCGCATGGCCGGCAACTGCTATAAACACATGGAACGGAACGGAGCAGGCATAAGAAACAAGCATCAGGCGCAACAGGTCATCACCGGCAACCAGAGAGCTGAGAAAGCCTGAAAAAACGACAATCAGTACAGCAAGAGGCAGAGAAAGCAGCAGGGAGGACTTCAGGGCCGCAGCGACAATGCCCTGCTGTTTTTCCGGCTGACTTTCGTGCAGATTGACAAATCGCAGCACTCCGGCATCCAGACCGCCAACAGCAACCACTTCGGCAATTTGAATAACCGCCAGTGAGAGCGCATAGGCACCAAGAGAATCCGGGCCGAGCAAAGAGGCTACAACAAGGTTGAAAAAAAACCGGAACCCCTGGCCTGCGATAAACCCTGCCAGAGAAAATCCAGCCTCTCTCGCTATGGTTATCTTCTGCGTCATCGCGCTCCCCCAAGAGTCCTGGCAAAGCCGGTTTTCATCCTCAAGATGAGAACAGCTCCCGTTCCCGTCAGCAATCTAAACGGAGCAAACAACAGATAAAGGATCATTCCCGGCCATGCACGGTGATTGGCAAGCAGTCTCAGCAGCGACAGGTTCTTTCGCCAGAGCTTCTGAAAATCCAGCTCGCCGGCTCCGGAAGCACTCACGCTGTGCCATACTCTCGATGCAGGCACATAGAACACCCGCTTTCCCGCCTCCCGAACCCTGAGCGAAAGGTCGACATCCTCGCCGTACATTGAAAACCGTTCATCAAACCCTCGAAAACGGCTGAAGTCCGATACACGCATCGCCAGGCAACAACCGGTAGCGTATTCTGTCTCACAGGCACGATCAAAACGCTCCTCGTCCTTTTTCCGGATACCCCGATGGGCGATCCTTCCCGTACGCAGATTCACCTCACCGCCTGCATACCAGAGACGATCTGGATAATCCATGTAATATATCCTGGGAACCGTTATAGCGATAGCGTCATGATCCCGAAAAGAAGAAATCAGCGGGTCGAGAAATCCCGGATCAACAACCGTATCGTTGTTCAGAAAAATCACATATTCCGCACCCTCTTTTCGAGCCAGCTCAAAACCCGCATTACACCCTCCGCCATACATCCTGTTGGTTTCCAGTTCCAGCAGACCGTATTGCGGAAAGCGTTTCCTGATAGTGTCAGCCGATCCATCGGTTGAACCGTTATCGACAACCAGAACCCTCATCTCAGTTACGTTGGCACCGGAAAGTGATTCCAGACATCGTATCGTATCACCGGCGTTGTTCCAGTTCACCACGATAACATAGACAGCTCCATCGGCACCGCTCATGCGACCACCTCCAGCGTGAATTCCTCCAGCTTCTCCGCAAAAACCTCCCATGAAAAATGAGCAGCATAACGATCAACATTTTCCCTGAAGGAAACCGCTTTGCTGTTCTCGAGAAATGAACAGATACCATCCGCCAGAGACAGAGGATCAAGATCCCGGACCACAACCCCTGTCTTCCCCTCGTCAACCGCCTCAGGAAGCCCCCCCATACCGGAAACGATAACGGGACACCCGAACCCGTAAGCCTGCTGAACGACACCGGACTGTGAGGCCTCCCTGTAGGGAAGCACCGCTGCATCGGCAGCAGAGAAAAAAAGCCGCATCCGCTCAGGAGGGACAAACCCTGGATACACGCTTACCCGGCAACCGATACCCAGTTGTTCTATGCGCTCACGGAACATCTTCTCTCCATAATAAAACTCCCCGGCGATAACCAGATGCGTACCAGGATGACGACGAAGCACTGCAGGCATGGCGTCAATAAGAAGATCGAGCCCCTTGTACTCCCTGACATAGCCGAAAAACAAAAGCACCTGCTCTTGTGGATCAATTCCGAGTCTGCGACACGCGTCCTGACGCGACATCAATGCGCCGTCCGGTCTGTAGACAGGATGAAACAGCGCCTTGACCGGCACCTCAGGATAGGACTCCTTAACCTGTCGGGCGACATATTCAGAAAGCGTTACAACAGCGTCTGCATCTTTCAGGAGAAGATCACGGAATTTCTTTTCAGCAAAAAAACGCTCATGCGATGTGTAATTATGCATCAACACGATCATTTTTATACCGGTAATGCGTTGTAACAGCCAATAAATCGGCGAGAGAAGCCCAAGCCAGTAGGCACAAATCATGATTTCCGGCTGTAACCGTCTGATAGAGCGGGCCGTTGCAAACCACGTCAAAGGATTGAGCGTATCGATCAGAGGAAGAACCCCGTCTTCAGGCTCGATGGAAGCACCGGGCTCAAAGACAGCCTTTCCACGCAGCAGAATTCCGGGGTAGAGCCGTTTGAAGGAAATCCCGTCTACCTTTCGTCCTTGTTTCAGAAGAACGTTGCGTAACGTTGTGCTGAAGCGGGCTATACCTCCTTTCAGAGGAAAAAAAGGACTGACAAGGGCAACATGCAGGGCTTTCAAATGCACCTCAATAAAAGAGTTAGCGATGATCTCCTATCAGATCACGGACGGACGTAACAGGGCAAAAACATGCATACCCTACTGCTCACCAAAACCCTGTTCGAAAAAATCGATCAGCTGTCGGGCAGCCTCCTCCTCGTCCTCACCATCAAGCTTAAGAATAAGTTTTGTGCCTTTTGGAGCAGCAAGACTCATCACCCCGATAATCGATTTCGCGTTTATCTCGGATCCGCGCATTTCAATAAAAAAATCCGATTTGAACCGTGCTGCAATCTTGACAACCGCTGCCGCAGGCCTTGTATGCAAACCTGCCTTGTTCTTAACGATAACTTCCTGAATAATCACGTATACGTTCAGTCAAAAGTATAATGGCTTGT
>JAPHUN010000326.1 GCA_026193435.1 Chlorobium sp. | reverse complement strand
GCGCCAAGTCTCAGCCCGGGCAAAGCATAGAATTTCGTCAATGAACTGACAACGATGATATTTTTAAACGCTCTCAGCTCATTCATCAGCGATGCTCCCGGGAAGTCATCGACAAACTGAATGAATGCTTCATCAATAATGAACCACTTGTCGGGAAAGCGGCTTGCGAGAGCCAGAACAACCTCTTTTGGAAATCTGCTCCCGGTTGGATTATTGGGATTAGCCGCAAACATCGCGTCAACATCCTTCATTTTTTCCGAAATCTCCTCGATTCCGGGAAACACAAACTTCTCCTGATCTTTCAGCATCAGATAACGCACCTTCGCTCCCGCCGTGCTGCAAGCCCTCTCGTAATCATAAAAAGAAGGGGCCGGCACAAGTGCGCTATCGAGGCCAAGCGCTGCCGGGATGAGATAAATCCCCTCAATTGCCCCATTGAGGGGAAGAACACAGTCATGGGCAACATCAAAACGCCGACAGTAAAAATCCCTGACCCCGCGGCCGTCTATGGATGGATACCGGTGCAGCGCGAACGAATCGAGAGATACATCAGGAAGCGGCGGAGAAATCGGGCTTATGTTAACGCTGAAATCGATCAACGCCTCTTTATCGGAAGATGCTCGCCGCGTTGGCGCCCCTCCATGTTTATAGGAATACAGGTTCACGTAGTTCTTAGTTCTTAGTTCTTAGTTCTTAGTTCTTAGTTCTTAGGAGAAGATAGTCATGCCCCCTGTGAAATAGATGCTCAGATTTCACGGTGTTGACCCGGCATCCATAGACTAAAAAAGTCAACAAAGGTCATACCAGATAAAAAACGCTACGGATTCCCGGATCAAGCCCGGGAATGACAAAAGGAGAAAAAACTTTCTACTTCCCACTTCATCCTTCTCCCCTCTGCCTGCCTATAATCTCGTACACTTTTTCCATATCGAGATACCGCATAAAGTGATCTGCAAGCCGGTTGTACTCAGCATCCTTATCCTTAATTGTGTCACTCACAGTATAATCCGGCCTCAGCTTGCCGAGAAACCAGCGTCTGAACGCACTCCCGTCAAAAATGCCGTGAAAGTAGGTACCAAAAACCTTTTCATCATGGCTTATGACTCCGTCAGTATCAGAGCAATGCCTGTTGTTTCTTGCCGTCAACTGCAGCAGGGGCGACGCCTTACCTGTAAGCCGGGTTTCCCCCATATGGATTTCATAACCCTCGACAGGTATCGTGTCATCGAACAGACAGCCTTTAGCGTTGAACAGCTGTTTTTCTTTCTTGAGGACCGTATGCACCGGAAGCAGACCGAGACCCGATGTTTCTCCGGGCTCTCCTTCAAGGCCATGTGGATCGGCAACGGATATTCCGAGCATCTGGTAGCCTCCGCAAATACCCGCGATAATCCCTCCCCTCTTCCGGTATTCAGCGAGCCGTTCTTTCCAGCCCATAGAAATCATCCAGTCGAGATCTCCCCTGACATTTTTCGATCCGGGCAGAATGACCGCCTCATAATCAGCAAGATCTTTGGGGTGATGCAGGTAATGAACTTCTGCATCATCGAGCAGGTCAAATACAGCGAAATCAGTAAAGTTCGATATATGAGGAAAGTACACGATTGCTATACTGATCTTCCCGGTATCAGGAGAAGCCGCAGGATCGACAACCGCCTGAAGCGGCACTGCGTCTTCAGCCTCGATGTGGATCCCTCTGAAATATGGTATAACACCAAGCACCGGCACTCCGGACAGTTCCTCGAGAATACGGATTCCATCATCGAAAAGGGCCGAGTCTCCGCGGAAGCGGTTGATAATAACGCCCTTTACCCGCGCCCTGTCTTCGGGAGGAATGACAGAAAGCGTCCCTGCAACCTGCGCGAATACGCCGCCCCTGTCAATATCTGCAACAAGAATGACCGGCGCGTCGGCTTCTTTTGCTGTCCTGAAATTCACGAAATCCCGATCATAAAGATTCATCTCCGCACAGGAACCTGCGCCCTCGATAACGACAAGATCATGCCTGCCTTTCAGGCGCTCAAGACTTTCAAATGCAGCCTCTGCCCAGACTTCGGTGTTCCCGAAATAATCACGGGCAGAGCGGTTGGCGACAGCCTTGCCCTGTAAAACCACCTGCGCGCCGGTATCGGTGTTGGGTTTAAGCAGTACCGGGTTCATATCCGCCGTCGGAACAGCTCTGGCGGCTTCTGCCTGCACAATCTGTGCTCGTCCGATTTCAAGACCATCCGGTGTAACGCCGGAGTTGTTGGACATGTTCTGCGCCTTGAAAGGCGCTACATCGAGCCCGGCATTGCTGAAAATACGGCATAGGGCCGTAGCTACAACGCTTTTTCCAACATCCGACGCTGTCCCGAAAACCGCGAGATTCCTCATACTGCTTTCTTCCCCCACCGCTCCTCGTGAATCAGGTCATCAAGCCCGAGCCGCGGCAGCCATCCGGCCTGCTCCAGTTCGGGAGTTTCATGGAAAAATGAGACATAGCCCACACAAAGCCATGCCACGGGCACAATATCTTCAGGAATCCCCAGCACCTCGCGCACATGGTCATGGTGAATGATGCTTACCCAGCCCACTCCGAGGTTCTCCGCTCTGGCTGCAAGCCAGAGGTTCTGCACCGCACAGACAGTACTGTAAAGATCCATCTCCGGATTTGCCGTTCTGCCGATAACCACATCTCCCGAGCGCTTTCGATCGCAGGTAACACAGATCCCGAGCGGGGCCTCTGTGATCCCCTCAAGCTTGAACGAACAGTACTGTTCCCGTTTCTCCTCGGGAAACATCCCGGCCGCTTCCCGATGAGCAACGTCAAAACCGTTTTTCAGCTGTTTTCTTACAGCTGCGTCACGGACAACAATAAAATCCCAGGGCTGCATGAAACCCACACTCGGCGCATGATGCGCCGCATGAAGCACACGCTGCAGCACCTCGTCTGGCACCGGATCGGCAACAAACTGGCCGCGTACATCACGACGGCTGTATATCACTTTATAGAGCGCCTCCCGTTCAGCTTCAGAAATAGTCATTATCAACGCTTAGTTATCGTTATTGGAAACAGGAAAAAGAACCTTCAGATCCGCAATCCCGTCCAGCAGCACCGGCGCGGGATAGACAAAATGCTCTCCGTTCAGCAGCACAACCCTGAAATCCCCTTCGGACAAATCGACGGAACAGCCGTGATCATCATCCTGAAGCACAAAAATAACTTCAGGTTCGGTTGCGCGCAGCAGTTCTTCAACGCTTTTAATCTCTCCGGAAGCGTTCACATGGCGTATCGACGAATGTGTCTCGACGACATGAAACCCCGCTACAGTAAACAAATCATAAAGGTAGGTATTCCTGCCGAATGAAAAGGGTTCGCCTTTGCAGCTTGAAAGAATCAACGCCCTTCTTCCTCTGCCGTCAACTTCTTCAGCCGCCATTCTCCAGGCAGATGAGAATTCTGCCGCCATTTCAGCCCCGTTCTTCAGACCAAGAGATTTTGAAAGAACACGCAGGTTCTGCTCAATTTCATCCATCCTGTGAAATCCCTGGAGCACAATCGCTTCTGTTCCATCCGGTGTAACCTCGCGAAGAACATCAGGGGCTGTCCAGTCGGAAGTAAAAATGAAATCAGGAGCAAGCGCGGCAATCGCCTTCTTATCAGGATCGATGATCCCGCCGGTCTTCGGAAGGTCCAGATCGTCGTAGCGGCTGACGCCGACAATACGATCCTCAAGACCGAGGTATTGTAACGTATGGGTGATATATGGAGACTGACTGACGATCGAGGGCTTCCCCGCACAGCCGGAAAACAGCAGTGCGAGGAGCATCAGAAAAATATTTTTCATCATATATCCACCCTCAGTCCAAGGTTGAAGCTCCTTCCCGGCATCGGGTAACCGTTTACGTATTCATAGTCACGGTCAAAAAGGTTTTCAATTTCACCTTTGATAGTAAACCCGCGTCCGAACTCCCTGTCAAGGGTGAATTTTTTTAAGAGCACGAGATTTGCCACCGTAAAACCTTCCTTGACGATCACATCCCCTGCCCAACTTGTCACATAGTCCTGAACATAATTTTTTCCGTAATGCGCAAGCTTAAAAACTCCTTTGAAACCGCTCTCATGATTGACGCGAATACCTCCTGAAGCGTTCCATTCTGGTGTATATAACAGATATTCACCGGTATCGTCCTCGTTATACTCACTCAGCCAGGTAAACGAAACAAAGGGAGTGATTGATAGACTTGATCCTGCAAAAGGGTACATGCCTGCATAAGCAAATTCGCCTTCGATACCGGCAATTGTCGCCCCTCCCAGATTTACCCAGGTTCTATTGCCTGAATCAAGCCCGGATTCCTGGATTTTGTCCCTGAAATCCGAATGGAACCAGGTCAACGATGTCGTTACCCCTCCCGATTGATAATCCGCGCCAAACTCTATGGTAGAGCTTTTTTCCGGCTTGAGATCAGGGTTTCCTTCATAAAAACCTCCCCCCCAATAGGGATAATATCCGGTAAGTTCACCTGCAGAAGGCATTCTGAAACCATCAGCGTAATTCACCCTGAGCTTCAAACCATCGGCAGGATTATACGCAAGACCGACACTGCCATTGATATTATCGGTGCTTTCATCATTGCCTTCACCATTGTCTATTCTTACATCATATTTGTCGTATCTCAGACCTCCGGAAACGACAAGCATATCATCGAGAAATCCTTTTTTCAGAAGCAGAAACGCTGCAGGGTTTTCATATTCCGATTCCCGAGGGGCCATGGTTGATTCAACAACATAGTCAAGCCAGTCAAATCCGGCAGTTACACTGAGCCATTCCGGGTTGAACGTCACCTGTCCCTGCGCTCCTTTCTGATCCACACTGCGATCAGATGAATAGGATATTGACGGGCTTCTGTATCCGTAAAAATCTTCTCCGAAAAAATACCTTGCCATCCAGCTCCAATAGCCTTCAGAGGGCTTTCCGGTATATATGATATCAACGGAACGGTTCTGCTCTTCGATGTAACTCGACCGGTCATTCCTGACAAGGTACGAGGGAGATCCTGTTCTGTCTATGTCAAAATGATTGACAACAACACCGATCCGGTGCCCGTCAAGAAACTCATAGCCTGCATTCAGGGATGCGACAACCTTGTCGTTATAGGCCGTATTGTAATAGGTTTCTCCAGAGGCTGTGGTGTAATCCTCCCTGTCCGAAAAACTGAGAGAACCTGAATAGTCGAATCTGCCCAATGTCCCTGACATTCCGGCAGATGTCTCTTGAAAATCATCGGAACCCTGCATGTGTTGAGCAAATAGAGAAGGAACTCCTTTGCCTTTTGCGGTAATCACATTGACAACCCCGCCCATCGCTGCCGAACCATACTGTACAGCGGCAGGGCCCCTGATAATTTCAATCCTTTCGACGTTTGACGTCGATAATTTAGCCAGATTGCCGGTACCTGCCCTTCGACCATTAAGCAGAATCAGAATCTTTCCCTTAAGATCGTTGCCGTGGGCGTCTGAACGGAAACCACGAAT
>JAPHUN010000341.1 GCA_026193435.1 Chlorobium sp. | reverse complement strand
TTTACCTGAACCGGCGAGAGACGAACAGAGTTTTAGTGTGTCGAGACGTTCATGTTCTGCATATCGTTCAGGTCGATGAACCTTACCGATAATAACAATATCGGCATCGCTGAAGCTGTTTTCCAGATCCTTCTGGAATATGTTTCTTGTGCTGGTATTTGATCGGGGTTCAAAGCAGGCCAGTATTCTTCTTTCGGGGAACCGTTGGCGTAACGACGAAAGGGTTGCGCTGATAGCGGTGGGGTGGTGCGCGAAATCGTCGATGAGCGTGATGCCGTTATCGAATTCTCCGGCAATCTCCATTCTTCTTTTCGGTCTTTTGAAAGAAAGGACTCCTTCGGCAATAACCGGAAAGGGGATGCCTGCATGAGAGGCCGCTGCAACGGCAGCGACGGTGTTGAGAATAGTATGGTTGCCGAACTGGTCGATCAGGATAGTTCCTGCAATGTTTCCTTTGTGTGTCAGTTGAAAAGAGGTTCCTTTTTTGCTGACATCGATATCGGAAACCGACCACTCGAACTCTTCGGACATGCCGAACCGCTCAACCGGACAGAACGCCTGACTGCTTATTTCCGAGGCGATTGTGTCATGGCCGTTGACAATCAGCAGACCGTTTGAAGGGATAAGCGCGATGAATTGCCTGAATGATTTTACGATATCGTCAAGGGAACTGAAAATATCAGCATGGTCGAATTCTATGTTGTTGATTACCGCGATATCCGGGCGGTAATGCAGGAACTTGCTTCTTTTATCAAAATATGCGGTATCGTATTCATCGCCTTCTGTTATGAAGTAGCCGTCCTCTTTTTTGCCTGATGCCCTGCAGCCGGCGTTGAAATTTTCAGCGATGCCGCCAATCAGAAACCCCGGTGTCAGGCCCGCATGCTCGAACAGCCATGAGGTGAGGGAGGTTGTTGTTGTTTTGCCGTGAGTGCCGGTAATGACGACCGATCTGTTTTTACCGATAAGTTCCCGGCGAACGATCTCCGGCATCGAAACAACGTTCAGGTGTTCGTTGAGCGCAGTTTCGAGTTCCGGGTTGCCTCTGCTGATCGCATTGCCCACGACGATAACGTCCGGTGCGTCTTTGAGAAGGTTCAGCGGATCGAAACCCGTATGACATGGAATCCGGTGTTCGGTGAGATAGTCGCTCATCGGAGGGTAGAGGGCACTGTCGGAGCCGGCAACCGTGTGTCCCGCCCTTGCAAGTGCTACGGCAACAGACGCCATGGCTGTCCCGGCTATACCGATGAAATACAGTGATGACATGATGTTTTATCGGGTTTTGAGAGTGAATGTTTTCATCATCATCATGTGTTCATTCCGTATTGCTGACAGGTTCCCTCTGAGCAGAAGAGATTTTTCTTACATAGATGCTGTAAAAAACAAGCAGAGCATTGATGATGCCGACAATCACAAACGGGGCTTTCGGGCTCATGCTGTCAAAAAGTCGTCCTCCCGCTGCTGCAATAATCAGAATGCCTATTGCGCCGCTGATATTGAATGCCCCGAGGACAGAGCCTCTTTTTGCTTTAGGGGCTTCCTGGCCGATAAGTGACTGCGCCCCGAGAAAGACGCTGATCTGGCCGATGCCGAGCAGGATAAAAACCAGATAGCCGATCGGATCGAAAGGGTTGTCGAGAAGAAGAACCGAAAGATTGCCGATCATGGCCAGAAACATGCAGAGCGCGAGAGCACTGACACGGTTGATGCGGTCGATGACCGGCCCTATGAGTGGAGCCCAGAGAAGGGCGGCGATCTGGGTGATGATGAATATGGTGGTACCCTTTCTGAATGCTTCGCCTGACTCCATTCCCATGGCAAGACCTGCCGTAATGCCCCAGAGGCTCAGAAAGGTGCCATTGATTGACTGATCGCCTCTTGCGATGAATGCAGCGGAGTAGGAGAGGAGAATCCTGGGGTTTTTTGTTGCCGTGAAACCGCTCTGGAACAGTTCCTTGAGCGGAGGGCGCTCGTTACGTTTAACCGGCGTTCCTTTCTTGAGCCCTATGGAACAGACAACTGCGGTGATTGTTGCCAGAGCGGCTATGCTCAGATGAGTGATGAATCCGGCTTCGATTTTTCCGATGCCCCGGCTGGTCAGTATTTCAGGCAGCGAGCCGAAAAACTGGTTTGTGATAACGATTCCGAGTCCGTTGAGCAGCCCGATAAGGGCGACCATTTTACCTCTTGAACGTTCTGCAGGATAGTCTACGAGAATGGTCGACAGTGCTCCCGCGATGGCCACGATTGCGAAAGCATAGATGATTCGAAACAACAGCAAGTCATTGACTGAGGAGGCGAAAGGGTAGAGGGCATAGGTAAGGGCCATGAGCAGAAAGCCGGCAGTGAAGACCGGTTTTCTGCCGATACGGTCCATGAGAATGCCTGCGGGAATAAAAAAAAGCAGCGTTACAACTTCTGTCCAGAAAACAAGGTCTCCGCTGATTGCGCCTTGTTCGGAAACGGGGATGTTGAGGTGGATGTTGAGAATATATGTCTGTCCGATGGACAGAAAGGTGATCATGCCGATAGAAAAAAAAGCCGCATAGAAAAACGTCCATGCATGGTAGGGCTGTATCGATGGATCCAGTTCAATCGGGCCTATTTTACGGGTGCTTGTTTCTGTATGCATGAACTGTTTCGGGGCTGAAGTGTTGGATCCTGAAAAACTAAAATGTCAATATACGCAAGAGAGGCTGGTAGCGAAAAAAACCTGGCTGCTAACAGCTTAATTGGGATGCATTACTCCATCTTCCATGCGCAGGCACCGGTCCGCCGTTGCGGCATAGTCTTCATTA
>JAPHUN010000205.1 GCA_026193435.1 Chlorobium sp. | reverse complement strand
CGGGACGGCATCGGTGATAGAGGGGCTTTGTACAGGATGCAATTTTTGTGCGATAGACTGTCCCTGGGAAGCTATAGTGATGTTGCATCCCGATGGCTCGGAAAAGCGTCTTGACAGGTATGGCAAGCAGGTTAAAAAATTGCGGGGTTACGCCTGATCCTTTCGGTCTGAAAGTGAGGAAAATGAAAAAGTGAATGGATTATGAAAATGCTTGACACGATAAAGCGTTCGGTGCTCTGGAAGTCGATTTTCAGAAGGGAGTACAAGGACACACCGAGAAACAGGGCGCTTGCCATATTCGGCAACATTTTTATGCATCTGCATCCGGTCAAGATCCGGAGTAGTGCCGTTAAGCTCAGGTATACCTGGGGAATGGGGGGGATTTCGCTGTTTTCTTTCATCATTCTGACGGTCACCGGCTTTCTCCTGATGTTCTACTATCACCCATCGGTAGAAAAGGCGTTCTGGGATATCAAGGACCTTGAGTTTCAGGTTCCGTATGGGATTTTTTTAAGGAATCTGCACCGATGGGGTGCACATTTCATGGTGATTGTGGTATGGTTGCATATGTTCCGCGTGTTCATGACCGGTTCCTACAAGTCGCCAAGACAGTTTAACTGGTCTATCGGAGTCATACTGCTTGTGCTGACCATGCTCTTGAGCTTCACCGGTTATCTGCTTCCCTGGGATCAGCTCGGTCTGTGGGCTATCGTTGTCGGTACCAATATGGCGGCTGGAACCCCGCTGCTGGGTTTTGAAGGCCCGTTCAGTGAATACCTGGGGATAACACCCTATAACGATGTCCGGTTCGCTATTCTTGGCGGATCAACAGTCGGGGGCAATGCGCTCTTGCGTTCCTATGTCTGGCACTGTGTTGTCATACCTCTTGTGGCGGTCGTGCTGATGGCGGTGCATTTCTGGAGAGTAAGAAAAGACGGGGGTATCTCAGGCCCTCATTCTTCCTGAGCGGACGGACAATTATCCTGTTATTAACAAAAACTTGCCGGATACTACAGTAATGGGTCCATTTATCGAGATTATTTCGAAGCCTGACAATATCGCCATTGTCCTGATGATGTTCATGGTTGCCTTTTTTACCTTCTGGGCTTTCCAGCAGGCAATCAAAAACGACGCTCTTCGTTCTCGCGGAGAACCAATCGACGGGGAGTACGATGAGAGAATCGATACATGGAAACCGCTTGTCAGGATTGAGTTTATTATCGCTCTGATTGTCTTTATCGGTCTGACCATCTGGTCGCTTGTTGTCGATGCGCCTCTTGAAGAGCTGGCAAACCCGACATTGACTCCGAATCCGGCAAAAGCTCCCTGGTATTTTCTCGGACTTCAGGAAATGCTTGTCTATTTTGATCCCTGGATTGCCGGTGTCGTGCTGCCTACGCTGATCATAATCGGACTGATAGCCATTCCCTATGTAGACAACAATCCGAAAGGAAACGGTTACTATACCTTTTCAGAGAGAAAATGGGCGATTCTGATTTTCTGTTTCGGGTTTATTGTGCTCTGGATTCTACTGATTGTCATCGGCGTGTTTTTCAGGGGACCCGGGTGGTTATGGTTCTGGCCTTGGGAAGTATGGGATCACCATAGGGTCGTCTATGAGGGGACAACAGATCTCACGAATCTTGTGGGTATTGATTCCCGGTCACCCCTCGGTTTTTTTCTCGGTGGCGGGATTGTGACGGCATATTACGCGCTGGGAATGATTCTTCCGTATCTCTACTGGAAAAAATATAAAGCGGAGTTTCTTTCATCGCTTGGAATGATCCCCTATATAACGGTTTCTTTTTTGTTCTGGACAATGCTTGCCCTGCCGCTCAAGATGTTTTTGCGTCTTGTCCTGATGGTTAAGTATGTCTGGGTGACGCCATGGTTTAACATTTAGCACAGGTCATGCCTGAGTTTTTCAACAGTAACTGTAGTTAACGCAGCTCAATATGAAAGACAGGTCTTCGTATACCCCGTTTTTTTTCGCTTTTCTCAGTCTGCTGCTTCTGGCGCTGACTGTATGGGTTATCTGGAAGGATGAAATCCAGTTGAGGCCATGGAAAGAGTACCAGCAGGAGTACAAGGAATTAAAAGCCTCGAAACTGCAGTCGGAGTACGATGAGGCAGTCACGTTGTTTCAGAGCAGCGGGGACGCCCAGAAGCTCGAATCCCTGAAGGCAAGGCTCGATGAAACAGACAGGATATTCCAGAGCAAGGAAGTGCAGGATAAGTATAAGGGGTTAGCAGCTCAAAAAGATATTGTCGAAGCATCACTCGACGAGAACCAGAAACAGCTCCAGGAGAAGCGTGGTAAGTTTCTGCAGGTGGAATACCTGTACATCCGTGATCAGCGCGAGCAGGACAAAAAAACGATGCAGGTGCTTCAGAATGAGATCGGCAGCCTGACGGAGAACAGGGATGCATTGCTCAAGCAGAAGAACTCTATCGAGGAGAAGATCGGCGATCTCACCAAAGATCGGGAAGCATTGCTCGCCGAGATGCAGTCGCTTCGGAAAGGACTCGATGAGAAACTTGCAGCTATCGAAAGCAACGAGCGTATGTCTGAAGGGATCCAACAGGTCCACATCAGGGATGCCGACAAGGCCGATCGGTGTATTACCTGTCATATAGGTATTGAAAGTTCCTACCGTTTGACGGACAGTCAGCCGCTGACACCGCATCCGGCACGTTTTGTCTATCT
>JAPHUN010000075.1 GCA_026193435.1 Chlorobium sp. | reverse complement strand
CTGCCATCGGAAAATCTCTGAGCCTGCATCGCTATTGTTTCAGGAAACTTCACCAGTGACGCCCATCCCATTTTGCCCTGATAGGGGATGAGATCAAGAGGCTTTGTCTCAAAGGTTCTTTTTACTTCCTCAACCGTTGTCAGAAGCTTTACGGTCCCGAGCTTGTCAAGAGTCGTCATGCAGGCAACTCTTACGCCTTCCTGTATAAGCTCATCTGAAAGAATGGCTTTTTCTTTATCGGAAATCGGAGAAAGCAGTTCCATTCCTTCAAAAACCTTCACATAACAAGTCTGGCATATACCGTTGCCTCCACAGAAATAGCCTATATGAGAGTGATTATTCCTTGCAATATCTATAAGCCGCTCACCTGTCCTTGCTTCATATTGTCTGTCATTTATGTGTACAAACATGAGTACGTGATTTAATGTTTATGTAATAAAAAGAATCATCAATGGTAACCATATCTGCATGGTAAAAAGTTGCGAAAAAAGGATTAAATGTGTCCGGTTATCCTTCATGTCGCAGCTATACCCTCTTACGGCTTATTCCCCTTTGAGTTTGATGAGCAGGGAGCTGTAACGTTCCATGATGACCGACGGTTCAGTAGATGTCTTTGAGGGAAGATGGATAATCAGCTTCATCTTTTTCCCTTCCTGAAAGCGAGGTCGATATTTCTGCATCCATTCGGACTGTACAGATGCGATCAGTTCCTGGAAGAAGGGCCGGGTGTAGAAATCAGTATTTTCGTCATCGGGAAGTTGCAGTGTACATTTGTCAGGCTGTATGTCGACTTTGACAAGGCCGATGGATGAACAGAGGTTTTTAAGCTTTGCAAGGCCTATCAGGTTTGCTACATCACGGGGTACCGGGCCGAACCGGTCGCGTAATTCTTCTTCAATAGCTTCTATCTGCCTGTCTGTCGTGCTTTTTGATATTTTTTCATAGAAGGAAAATCGTTCCTGGGTTGCCGAGACATAATAGTCAGGAATCAGAGCGTCAAAATAATAAATCATGTCAGTGATTCCTGCCGTCTGAATGGTCTGGGGCTCTTTGTCGGTAAAGAGCGAACTGAAGGCTCCTGTCTTGAGTTCGGAGACAGCTTCTTCAAGCAGTTTCTGGTAGAGGTCGAATCCCAGTTCATGAATGGCTCCTGACTGCTCGGCTCCCAACAGGTTTCCCGCTCCTCTGATATCAAGGTCGCGTAGCGCGATATTGAAGCCGGAACCAAGTTCTGTAAAGCTTTCGATGACGGCCAGTCTTTCCATCGCTTCTCTTTTGAGCGTGTGAACCGGCGGGATGATGAGATAGCTGTATGCTTTGCGTTCGCTTCTGCCGACACGGCCCCTGAGTTGATAGAGATCTGAAAGGCCGAACATATCCGCACGATTGATGATAATGGTATTTGCGTTGGAGATATCAAGACCCGATCCGATGATCGATGTCGAAATGAGGAGATCGAGTTTATGGCTGATGAACTCCATCATCACGTTCTCGAGTTCGGATGTCGGCATCTGTCCGTGAGCAATGCCGATTCTGGCTTCTGGCACGAGTTCCTGCAGGGTGTTCCGGATTTGGTCAAGACCGGCGATGCGGTTATGGAGAAAAAAAACCTGGCCCCGACGGCTTATTTCATGCTGTATGGCGGAACGAATGGTGTCCGGATTGAACTGCGTGATGACTGTTTCAACAGGCTGACGGTTTTTCGGTGGAGTTGATACAATGGACAGATCTCTTGCGCCAAGCATTGAAAACTGCAATGTTCTCGGTATCGGGGTTGCCGACATGGTCAGCGTATCTACACCTGGAAAGCTCTGACGCAGCTTTTCTTTTGTGGAAACACCGAAATGCTGTTCTTCATCAATAATGAGCAGCCCGAGATCCTGAAAGACGACGTCTTTTGAGACAAGCCTGTGTGTGCCGATGACTATATCTATCAGGCCGCGTGAGATCTTTTCGATAAGATTTTTCTGCTCTTTTTTTGTGACAAAACGGCTGAGTACGGCTATGTTCAGAGGAACGTTTTCGAATCTGCGTCTGAATGTTTCTGCATGCTGGTGAGCAAGTATGGTTGTCGGCGTAAGGAGCGCGACCTGTTTACTTGATTCTACAGCCTTGAACGAAGCGCGCATTGCGATTTCGGTTTTGCCGAAACCGGCATCTCCACAGATCAGACGGTCCATCGGTGAGCCTGACTGCATATCGTTTTTAACCTGTTCAATCGTTTTCAACTGATCAGGGGTT
>JAPHUN010000142.1 GCA_026193435.1 Chlorobium sp. | reverse complement strand
AAGTTCTTCCGCCTGTCGACGCAATGCAGCTAAATCCGATGAAATGGTTCTTTTCTTTTTCATGACCTTTTCTCCTTTTTTGCTACAGGCACCTGACCCGGATGCGGGGATGCGATTTCCACAAACGTCGTAAAGACCTCATATGGGGTCGTCGCTCCAGCCCGCAACCGCGGAAAAGCGCTTATCCTGATCCAGCGCCGGAGATTGTGCGCGGGCTGAAAAACACCCATGACGACAGCTTCGACGGGACGGGAGGTACGTACTGCCATCAAAGATGGATGCTCTTCCAACGGAAAATCGGAACCGTCTTCACGAACCGCTGTCAAACCAAGGTCAGGAAAATTCTTTCCAGCCATCTTTGTAACGGAAACCCCCAGAAGACTACCCGCCTTGTGGTTCGCCCTGAGAATTCTTCCTTGTGCATCCTGAAACATCGCGCCCTCGTTCATTGCATCAAACAAAAAGCGGAAACTGCTCTCACTCTCTTCCAGGGCTCCCTCTGCATCCTTTTCATGTGTTTTGTCTCTGGCAACGATAATCATACCGGTTATATCGCCATCTTTTTCTTTCAGCGGCGTAGCGATGAGTTCATAGAAGCGGCGGAATCCGTTGACAAGCTCGACCATCAGTTCTCTTCGGATTTCCCGCTTTTTCTTCAAGGTATCGCGCTGGATCTCCATGAACTCCCGGGCATTCGGCATATCAGGAAACTCATCAATTCTTCTTCCGATCAAAACCGAAGGGTTGAACAGCTCGTGACGGGGATCATGGATCCAGGAATAGCGCAGCTCTCTGTCAACCGCGGCCACGATGTCGCCAGCGCTTTCAATCGCCTTGCAAAAACGATCCTCGCTCTCCCTGAGACACTTTTCAAGTTTTTTAGCTATGCTGATATCGGTAAAGGTGATCACCAGCCCGTCGATACGGTTTTCCTGTGTACGGTATGGCATGATCTTCACATTAAACCAGTTGCCGTCACTTGTCGGGATCTGTTTATCACTGAATATGAGCGTATGGAGCACCTCCCTGGCATCGTCAGCCAGTGCAGGATACTGCAGTTCGGTCACGATATCTGTTATCGGACGCCCTATATCAGTTGCGATCAGCTTGATAATCGTCGCCGTCTTTGTCGTGAAACGGCGGATGTTCAACTCGTCGTCAAGAAACAGGGTCGCTATATCGGTACTGTTCAGCAGGTTTTTCATGTCGTTGTTCGCCTGCGACAGATCTCTGACCTTGGACTGCAGTTCATGATTGACCGTCTGCAGTTCCTCGTTCATCGACTGCATCTCTTCTTTTGACGTGGTCAGCTCCTCGTTGGTGCTCTGCAGCTCTTCGTTGGCGGACTGCATTTCTTCATTCGTGGATTTGAGCTCCTCCTGGGAAGTCTGCATCTGTTCGCGAATACTCAGAATCTCCTCCCGCGCCTGGAGCAGTTCCTGCTCAAGCATTACCAGACGCTTTCCTTCCGGAGCGGCTGAATGAACATCACCTGGCTCTGTTTCCCCGGCAGGCTCTTCAACATCTGTCATCACGATCAGAACCTGACCCTGTAAAGCAGCGGGTTTTTCAAGCTGCTCGACCGTAAGATTGATGAGCTGCGTATCGCCATTCGTACGGACACGCAGTCTTTTTCTGGTAACCGTCGTTTTTTGACGAAGCACTCTCTCGAAAATGGTGTTCAATTCATAGCGAAGCCCTTCGCGGGCCATGGCAAAAACATTCCAGTTAGCCTTTCCGGCCGCCGGCTCAAGGTATTTGCCTGTATGTCCGCTGATATAGATGATATCGCCTCTTTCGTTAGTCAGCACGGCCGCCGGGGCATAGTGCTGAAGAAGGAGCTCGTCGGTCAGTGTCTGCAGGTTAAGTGAAAACGTTTCCGCTTTGGACTGGCTGATCGCAACACCCTGAAAAGATGGCAGATCACGAGAGAACGACGCCGGTAAATCAAGCGGTTCGGGACGCCCTCCCTGATAGACCTTGATGAACAGTCTTGTTCTTCTGTCAAGAGGCTTGAACAGATGCGTGAACGAGCCAATACTCTCCGCACTACCCAAAAAGAGAATACCTCCGGGATTAAGACTGTAGTGAAAAAGCGGCAGAAGCTTTTTCTGCAGCTCGGCATCCATATAGATCAGAATGTTGCGACACACCAGAATATCAAGTTTGGTGAAGGGAGGATCCATGATGACATTCTGGGGTGCAAAGACCACCAACTCACGGATCTCCCGCCCTATTTTGTAGCCGTGTTCATCCTTGTCAAAGAAGCGGCGCAACCGCTCCCTTGACAAGTCCGCTTCAATATTCAAAGGGTAGAATCCGACACGGGCTTTGTCAATAGCATCCTTATCGAGGTCGGTCGCAAAGATCTGCAGCCTGAATTTCCCTGAAGGCTTGAGCGCTTCAATCGTCTCCTTGAAGACAATCGCCAGGGTATAGGCCTCTTCCCCTGTAGAACATCCTGCAACCCATGCCCTCAGTACTCCTCCGGCTTGCCTCGAAGCCAGAAGAGCGGGTATTGCTTTTGTTTTCAGAAACTCCCACATTTCCGGATCGCGAAAAAAACTTGTTACCCCTATCAGCAGTTCCTTGAAAAGCAGCTCTGTTTCATGTGGGTTCTCCTGAAGAAAACGCACATAGTCGGCTATCTTTTCAATCTGGTGAATACCCATTCTTCGCTCAACACGACGATAAATCGTGCTTTTTTTATAGAGCGAAAAGTCCTGACCTGTCTGGGTTCGCAGGAGAATCAGCACTTTTTCCAACCCGCTTTGCGACTTCTTTTCCAGGGGAAGATCGTCTTTCAAAGCAAAATGAGCATGACCAAGATATGCTATAATTTTTTCCGGGAGGTCTTCGACAGGAGCAATGATGTCCGCCAGACCGGAATCTATGGTGCTGCGTGGCATACCGTCAAATTTTGCGGATGAAGGATCCTGCACAAAAACACCGCCGCCTTTTTCCTTTATGGCGCGCAGACCCAGCCTGCCGTCGGACCCCATGCCTGAAAGAATCACTCCGATGCTTTGCTGCTCCAGATCGTCAGCAAGCGAGCGAAAAAAGAAATCAATGGGCAACCGCAGCCCTCGAGGCTCTACCGGGTCAAGAAGATGCAACATCCCGTGCAGCAACGACATATCCTTGTTCGGCGGAATAACATAGACATGATCCTGTTCCAGTCTCATTCGGTCGCTGACCTGAATGACCGGAATCGGGGTAACCCGCTGCAAAAGTTCCACCATCATACCCTTGTGCGTCGGATCAAGGTGCTGAACAATCACAAAAGCAATACCACTCCTGAGCGGGACATTTTTCAGGAATACCTCAAGCGCCTCCAGTCCCCCGGCAGAAGCTCCAATACCGACAACCGGAAAACCGATAACCTCCTGTTTCACCGGTTCAGCAGATTCAGGATGCTTTGTTTTTTTGCTCTGCGCGGATGGTGCTTTTTTCGTCATATCAACTTATTTATATAAGTATATGTACTATAACAATTTAAGCAATCTACAAAAAGAATCGCACTATAAAATAAAGTTTCCCTCAAAAAGAGCTGCAATGAAAACATCTGCCTGCCATGTCCATTACGTCTTTACTTCTTCACCTCACTTCACTATAACCGGATCTTCTGCCAGGAAATTCCTGAACAGCCCCATAGGTCAGTCCGATCTCTTCCGGAGCGGTCGCTATGCATTCCGCCATAGGGGGTGGTTCAAAACGCAGTAATACGCTGGTTTTTGCTGAACTGTTGAGGGCATATCGTAGCACGATAGCGTCTCAGCTGCATAGACCTCATAGAAGCGTCATGTCCGGGGATGACAACCAGGAGAGATGCCGCTCACGATTGCCCGCTCAAAACACAAGAGGCCGCCCTTTTGAGACAGCCTCTTTCAAACAAACCGGATCACCGTCGAGCCATCCAACACCTCAACACCTCAACAATTCAACAATTCAACCCCTCTTCTCTTTCTTCTCCTCCTTCGGCAGATCGAGTTTCAAACTCAGCTCCCTTAACTGAAGCGGAGAAACTTCGGCTGGTGCCGCCATCATCAGGTCTTCGGCCTGCTGGTTCATCGGGAAAGCGATCACCTCACGGATATTCTGCTCGTCGCGCAGGATCATCACCAGCCGGTCGAGGCCTGGAGCGATCCCGCCATGCGGCGGCGCACCCATATTGAAGGCCTCGATCATGTGTCCGAACCGTTTGTCTACTTCCGCCTTTTCATATCCGGCAATCGCGAACGCCCGGTACATGATGTCCGGACGGTGGTTTCTGATCGCGCCGCTGGAGAGTTCTATGCCGTTACAGACGATATCATACTGATAGGCCAGAATATCGAGCGGATCCATGGTTTCCAGCGCCTCCATTTCTCCCTGAGGCATGGAGAAAGGGTTATGGGAAAACTCGATTTTCTTTGCTGCTTCATCGTATTCGTACATCGGAAAATCGACAACCCAGCAGAAGGATAGCTCATCGCGGTCGAGCTCAAAAAGATCGGAGAAATACTCCCTCATACCACCCATGATCTTGCAGGTACGCTCCCACTTTCCGGCGCCGAAGAACACGACATCACCTGTCTCTATCTGCAAGCGCTCTTTCAGTTCGTTCATTTCATCTTCCGAGAGAAACTTGACAATCGGTCCTTTCGGCCCTTCTTCCTTATACTGAATATAGGCAAGACCTGCCGACCCGAGTTCTTTTGCTCTCCGTTCCGCCTTGTCGTAAAACTGCCGGGACTCGTTGCCGCGACCCTTGAGCACCATCGCCTTGATGCAGTTGCCCTCCTTTGTATTACCGGCAAACACCTTGAACGATGAGTTGACGAAAAGTTCGGTAACGTCTTCTATTTCCACGGGAATTCGAAGGTCCGGCTTGTCTGATCCGTAACGGTTCATCACCTCTTTGTAGCTGATCCTCGGGAACGGAAACTGTGTGATGCGTTTGTTGCTCATCTTTTCCGTCAGGTGTTTGAACATACCTTCGAGGATCTCGAACAGGTCATCCTGTTCGATGAAAGCCATCTCCATATCGATCTGGTAAAACTCGCCGGGGCTCCGGTCAGCACGGGCGTCTTCGTCACGGAAGCAAGGGGCTATCTGGAAATACCGTGAAAACCCGGACACCATCAACAACTGCTTGAACTGCTGCGGTGCCTGCGGCAAGGCATAGAATTTTCCCGGATGCAGCCTGCTCGGAACAAGAAAGTCTCTTGCGCCTTCAGGTGAACTCGAAGTAAGAATCGGGGTCTGGATTTCCATGAACGACCGCTCTTCGAGATACCGTCGGACCTCGCTGATCAGCCTGCTGCGAAAATGAATGTTCTCATGGATCTTTTCACGGCGAAGATCAAGAAAACGATACTTCAGACGAAGTTCTTCTGAAGTCTGCAGCTCGTCGGCAACAGGAAACGGCAGGGGAGACGCATTGCTTTCAACCCGGATACCGTCTACAACCACCTCGATTTCGCCGGAAGCAAGCCTGGGATTGACCGTTTCCTCAGAGCGCCTGACCACAACGCCGCTCACGCAAATAACCGATTCTGTATGGAGTGCTTCTGCCTTTCTGAACAGCTCCTCCTTTTCCGGCTGAATGATCAGCTGACAAATACCTGTGTGATCCCTCAGATCGATAAAAATCAGGCCTCCATGGTCCCGTATTCTGTGGACCCAGCCGGCTACGGCTATCGTCTTGTTTTCAAATTCTGTATGTAAACGACCGCAAAAATGGGATCGAAAACGGTTCTGCAAAGAATCCGCGGTTCCTGCAACTGCACTCATGGTGTTGAATAGAACATGGTTGAAAAACTGAAAGAACTGAATATGATGAATTTTTAGTGAATATCGAAACCCTCCGGAAAGCAGCTAACCTGAATAATTCACCAAAGGAAGAATAAAAGGGTTTACAAGGACGGGAAACTTTCCCTTTTCTGTCATTCCCGAGCCTGACCCGTGAAATCTGAGCTTCTATTTAACAGGTCTTACACGGGAATCCAGCGCCTTTATTTCGAGGCAAGTGAAGCATCATCAAAAAATGCAGAGCTCTTTTTAATCTTCTTTTTGACTTTTGACCTTTGACTTTCTTCATTGATGGATGCCAGATCACCCCGTGTAATAACTTGAATATCACACAGGTCGTCATGACTCCTCCCCACTTCCTGTCATTCCCGTGCTTGACACGGGAATCCATCTTTGGTGCCTGGATCTGCAATGGATGCCGGATCAAGTCCGGCATGACTGTCTTTGGTTTTGAGCTT
>JAPHUN010000281.1 GCA_026193435.1 Chlorobium sp. | reverse complement strand
CAATGTTCTCGGTAATGACACGGAACACTCCAAATACTTTGAAGCCGGCTACAACTTCTATGACAAGGACGACTACAGTGCCTCGGTATTCGTGGGCGGTGGTGATGAAGTCTACACAAGCGATGGTGAATTCGATATCGTCAATGTCGGGCTCACGGTTTCAAAAGATATCTTCTCCGCATCCTACATCATCAATCCGGATCAGGAGACATCTTTCCTTGTTCTTGGCGTTACCCTGCAGCCTTAAGGAACACTATACGCCTGTCGGAGCTCACTTTTCTCCGTTAGTGTTGCTATTTTCTGACGCTCCTGGCAGGCTTTTTTCCGCAAGAGAAAACGGGCACAGTCCCGTTTTCTCTTGCTCAAAACAATAACAATTGTTACTATTGTGGCACATTATAAAAAATAGTGCTACCTTATCCTGAAACCAGCCGGAAATAGAACAACTATTGAATAATGATGAAATTCATTAGTCGATCAAGAAAAGCGGCATGATGTTGTGCGGTTCTCTGCTCAGTTCAACAGCTCAACAATTCAACACATCAACAGTTCTGATCCATGAAACGATTCGGTGTGTCACTTGAAGATGATCTTCTTGAAAAACTTGACGATCTTGTTGCAAGTCGTGCATTTCCGAACAGATCCCAGGCAATACGCTTTCTTATCCGAAAACATCTTACAGAAGAACGATGGAAAAACAACCGGGAAGTCAGCGCCTGTCTTGTTCTTGTTTACGATCATCACAGGTCAGACCTGCAGAACAAGCTGACAGGAATACAACACGAGTATCATCATTTGGTACTCTGCAGCCAGCACGTCCATCTCGATCATGACAACTGTATGGAAACCATAACACTCAAGGGAAAAGCCGCTGCACTTGAGGAACTGGCTGACAAATTGATGGCCCTCAAAGGTATCATACATGGGGAACTTGTCATGAGTGTCTCAGGATAACCATGCCGCATTCGTTATTCAAAAACATAAATAAACATATGAACAGCAAAACATCACTGCGAACATCACTGACTGCAGCACTGTTTTTCATGCTATCGTTCATTCCGGCAAGCAGTTATGCTCATTTCGGGATGATTATCCCGTCTCACGACATTGTCGAAAAACAGGAAGACGCGTCACTGTTCGCGAATATCATGTTCGCTCACCCTTTTGAGGGTCAGTCGATGAACATGGAAAAGCCCGTGCTGGCGGGGGTTCTGAGCAACGGAAAAAAAATGCTCTTCACGGATAAACTCAAGGCCCTCGACCTCAGGATGTACGCCGACACGAAACCATCCAGAGCATGGCGTGCCTACTACACTATTGAACGACCAGGGGACCATGTTTTTTTCATGGAACCAAAACCATACTGGGAGCCTGCTGAAGACAGCTATATCATTCATTATACGAAGGTCATCGTAAACGCCTTCGGAAAAGAGATCGGTTGGGATGAGGAAGTCGGCATGAAAACAGAAATCATTCCCTTGAGCCGTCCTTACGCCCTTTATGCTGGAAATGTCTTCCAGGGAGTGGTCAAAGTTGACGGCAAACCGGCACCGTTTACCGAGGTTGAAATCGAATATTTCAACCGTGGCGGCAAAAGCAAGGCTCCTGCGGGCCCCTTTGTCACCCAGGTCGTCAAAGCCGACGCCAACGGCGTATTCACTTATGCTTTGCCAAAGGCCGGCTGGTGGGGCTTCGCCGCTCTCTCGATGGACAGCAGAACGATTCTTAGGGATGGCAAACCCAAACCGGTGGAAATCGGTGCCGTTCTCTGGGTCAAAGCAGAGGATTTCCGCTGATGCATATTTCCGAAGGAATTCTTCCCCTGACAACACTGGGCGCCGGCTATGCCATAAGCGCGCTGGGAGTCGGCGTCGGTCTCAAAAATATCCGTGACGACGAGATGGTCAGAACCGCTCTGCTTTCATCAACATTCTTCGTCGCTTCCCTCATCCATATCCCGATCGGACCGACAAGCATACATCTTGTCCTGAACGGTTTCGTCGGACTTCTTGCCGGCTGGTCATGTTTTATCGCCATTGGTATAGCGCTGCTTCTGCAGGCACTGCTTTTCCAGTTCGGCGGTATCACGACTCTCGGAATCAACACGCTCGTCATGTCACTCCCTGCCCTCGTCTGCTTTCTCATTTTTTCACCGCTGCTATCAGGGAAAAAACTACCGGTCGCCATGACAGGTTTTCTTTGCGGATTCACCTCTGTTTTTTTCAGTGCCCTGCTCCTGAGCCTTTCACTTGCAACCGCAGGCGAATCTTTTTTTCCTGCAGCCCGTCTTGTATTTGCAGCAAATACGCCGCTCATGCTCATTGACGGTCTGATTACCACATTGGCGCTGCAGTTTATCATGAAAGTCAAACCTGAAATGCTGGTCTCATGAAACGCTTTTTCCTGCTGTTCATAGGGGTTTCAGTTCTGCTGACGCCGGCCACCCTTTCAGCCCATGGCGTACGATTGTTCTGCTGGTTTGAAGGAGAGACGCTCCATGGAGAAGGGTACTTCGCCGGAGGCGATCCGGTTAAAAACAGCAAGGTCAGCGTGATTGATAGTGCGGAAAAGAACGTTCTTGCCGAAACCCGGACTTCCGAAAGCGGGACATTCACGATATCTCTCGATACATCCATTCCTTTCCAGGTTATTCTGGATGCCGGTCAGGGGCACCGGGCCTCCTGGACGTGGAATGGAACGCGTGAAAAAGAAAAACCGCCTGATCATCGCGAAACTGAATCTGAAAACACTCTCCCTGCGATAGCGGCAGGACTGGCTGTCATAGCGTTGCTCTTCGGATTCCTCTACCTGTGGAAAAGAGGCCATGCTGCTTGATGCGTTCTCCACAGGCAACAGTCCGTTGCATACTCTCGATCCAAGGGTAAAACTGCTTGCTTATCTGCCGGTAACTATACTGACTGCACTGAGCGATGACCTTCGCCAGGCATCCGTAGCACTTGCTGGCGGAATAGTTCTTGCAGGCATTGCCGGCTTCTATACCCGCCTTCTCCTGAAAAGACTTGCCGTTGTCAATGTCTTTTTGATTTTTCTCTGGCTTACCTTGCCGTTTTCAGTCTCAGGAGAACCGCTCTGGCATATAGGAACACTGGCTCTGTCAAAAAATGGGGTCTCTCTTTGCCTGCTGATAACCATCAAAGCGAATGCGATAGCCCTGTTCACCGTTTCACTCCCTGGGACAAGCACCATAGCGTCTCTTTCTCATGCGATGCTTCATCTGCGTGTCCCAAAAAAACTTGTCACGATGTTCTACTTTTTTTATCGATATATCGGCGTCATCGCAAACGAATACGAGAACATGCTTCGGATGCTTCATGCAAGAGGCTTCAGACCAGATACGAGCATGCACACTGTAAGGATTTATGCATACTTTACCGGCATGCTCTTCATAAAAAGCTACGAACGCTCTGAAAGGGTCTATAACGCACTGCTTATGAGAGGATTTAACGGACAGATTCCGCTTCTCGCTCACTTTACCCTTCGCAGGCAGGATCTGGTTTTTACCTGGTGCATGGGCGGCTTTGTCTTGATAATCACCCTGTTATGAACAGCATCACGGTACATGATCTTTGTTTTTCCTATCCGGGAAACGTCGAGGTGTTCGGGAATCTCAATATGAGCATCGGACTCGGCGAAAAAGCCGGTATTTCCGGTGCGAACGGCAGCGGAAAAAGCACGTTGTTCCTGTTGCTGATGGGGTTGCTCAAACCTGAATCCGGCACTATCATGCTGAGAGATACAATAATGAAAACCGAACATGATTTCAAAAATGCCCGCGTGAAAACAGGTTTTCTCTTTCAGGATCCTGACGACCAGCTTTTCTGTCCGACCGTTGAAGAGGACATTGCGTTTGGGCTGCTCAACCGGGGAATGGAAAGAACCGAAGCAGGGAAGAAAGTTGACGCGCTATGCGAAATGCTCCGCATCAGTCACCTGAAAAAAAGGGTCCCCTTTCACCTCTCATGGGGACAGAAACGGCTGGTATCACTGGCGGGTGTGCTGGTACTGGATCCGGAGCTGCTTCTGCTCGACGAGCCCACCTCAGGT
>JAPHUN010000319.1 GCA_026193435.1 Chlorobium sp. | reverse complement strand
TTTCTCGAAGTTGAAGCTCTTTTCCTGCGTGAACTCCTTTTGTATTGTCTTTTCATCGAGCTCCATTCCATTTTTCTTCAATAGATCGATGAACGTCTGATAGGTGACGGACGGTGAACGGCGGCCGTTTTCATAACTCAGCAGGTCACCGTCAAGATCGATTTTATTGCGCGACAGACGGGCAAGCATTTTCTGGAAGCCGGCGTTCCGGCTTGTGTAACGGCCGGCGTTGTAATCGGCGAAGACATATTTCCAGTCATCGTAGTTGTGCTGATAGTCGAGCAGATAGGCCGTTCCATAGAATACACCGCCTTTACAGGTGTAGAGGACTTCGCGAATGTTTCCATGCCCGACGTTTTGAGGTTTTTTCGGGAAAGCCTCGGCGAATTTCACGGATACCTGCATCGATCCCAGGGTGGTTACCAGATTGCTGACATCCTTGTTGAGCGCCAGAAGAATCGGTCTGGTTATCACGGAAGAGGTGAACTCATTATACCACAGTTCAAAATCCCGCTCACTGGCAACCGAGTCGATGTTTTCCCGGAATGTCTTTCCATTGGAGGCGTTTTGATCCAGTCTCTTTTGAATGATGAATCGCAAGAGCTCGTTAGATTCGGAACTTTCGATCTTTTTCCGCAGGATAGTTGGCATGCCGCTGTTTTTCGGGACGGTGGTCAATCCGCTTTCCTGTCTTATGATCGCAATCACGGCGCAGACATGTTCCTTGTCAACGGGTTGCCCGAGTTCCTTGAGGCTTTCTTGTATGGCTGTCGCCCAGATATCCGCAGATTCAACGTATGGTCTGGCTGCAAGAACAAGTTTCTCGATCTGCTGTTGTGACAATCCCGTATCACGATGTTCCGAGCATCCGCCCAGAAACAATGCGATGAGAAACGTGAAGAATATGATCTTGTTCGTTTTGGTCATCTTGCCGATTTTGCTTTTTGCACCGTTCACCCTGCAAGGCGTGAATAGTAACTGAAAAAAGGCGGTCCCGGTATATCCTCCGGAACAGCCTCTTCTTTTGGACGTGCGTGGTATTCTTACATCGAGGTCGAATAATTCGGGGCTTCTTTGGTGATCATGACATCATGGGGATGACTCTCCCTCAGTCCAGCCTGGGTAATGCGAACAAAACTGGTGTTGTTTTTCATTTCAGCGGTTGACTTGACACCGCAGTAACCCATAGATGATTTCAGACCGCCGATAAGCTGATAGATAACCTCTTCCAGCTTGCCTTTTGCCGGTATCCGGCCTTCAATCCCTTCCGGAACGTATTTTTTGCTTTCTTTTGAGGCATCCTGGAAATAGCGGTCGCTGCTGCCTTCCGGTTCAGACATGGCTCCAAGCGAGCCCATTCCCCTGTATGCCTTGAAACGTCTTCCTTCATAGAGGATCGTTTCACCGGGACTTTCATCCGTTCCCGCGAAGATGCTTCCGATCATGACAGAGTCGGCACCTGCGGCAATGGCCTTGGCGATGTCTCCGCTGTATTTGATGCCACCGTCAGCGATGATCGGTGTTCCTGTTTTTGCCGCTTCTTCCGCGCATTTCATGACAGCAGTCAGCTGCGGCATGCCAACACCCGCAACAACGCGAGTCGTACAGATGCTTCCCGGTCCGATACCGACTTTAACGGCATCCGCGCCTGCGGCAACGAGATCCCTTACGGCATCGGCTGTAGCAACGTTTCCTGCGACCACCTGAAGATCAGGGAAGCTTTTCTTGATAGTTCTTACCATATCAGAGACAGCCTTACTGTGACCATGCGCGGTATCGACCGCGACAACATCTACTCCGGCCTCTACAAGAGCGGTTACCCGGTCTATGGTGTCTGCTCGAATGCCGACCGCCGCGCCGGCTCTAAGCCTGCCATCTTCATCTTTGCAGGAGTCAGGATAGAGCTTTCTTTTCTGAATATCCTTAAAGGTTATCAGGCCTTTCAGGTTGCCTTTCCCATCAGTTATCAGCAGTTTTTCGATTTTGTTTTCAAGCAGTATTCCAGCCGCGTCTTCAAGGTTTATATCTTCATCTGCTGTGATAAGGTTCCTGCTTGTCATGATGCTTGAAATCTTCTGGTCCGGAGAAGGTTTGAAGCGAAGGTCACGGTTTGTGATGATCCCTTTAAGTTTCAGGGAGGCGTCATCAGGCCCTATAGGTTCTTCAATAATCGGAATGCCGGATATCGAGTGTTTCTGCATCAGGTCAAGAGCCGCCTGAACGGTCGCGTTTTCATAAAGGGTGATAGGGTTGCGGATAATCCCGCTTTCATACCGCTTGACCTTCGCAACTTCCTTTGCCTGCTGGCTGATAGTCAGATTTTTGTGGATGAAACCTATACCGCCGGAGCGGGCGATAGCGATTGACAACTCAGATTCCGTAACCGTATCCATAGCCGCGCTGACCAGCGGAATATTCAGCTGAATGTTTTTCGTGAGGCGGGTCTTGACGCTCGTTTCTTTAGGAAGAATCGCCGAGTAAGCGGGTACGAGCAACACATCATCAAACGTAAGCGCTTCGTAGAGTATTTTCGACATGCGGTAAACAGTTTAGGGATTGAGTTCATCAATAAGTTTTGCCAATTTACGAAAGTGACTGCTGAAACCCAATCGGAACCACGTGCCGGTAACGAATATTGATCAATATTTGAAATAAATATATTCGATCTGGTTTTCTTGTCGTGTATGAGCTTTTAAAAAAGTAAAATAGATTGTACATTACACACCCTAAATCTGGAGAGGTCGCATAGTTGGTCTAGTGCGCTCGCCTGGAAAGCGGGTAGGGTCTAACGGCCCTCGAGGGTTCGAATCCCTCCCTCTCCGCATAAAACAAAATACCCCGTCATGGCCGGGGTATTTTGTTTTACACTGAGGGAAGGATCGAACCCGGCAAAGAGGGTTCGACCAGCGGCCCATGCCGCTGGGACAGCACGCGATGCGTTGCTGCCCGAAGGGTGAGCGAAGCGAATCACTCCCTCCCTCCCGTTTGCCTGACAGGGGATAACCGGCGGCAAAGATTGATTTCTGACGATTGTTTTTGACTTTTTTCACGCTTTGCTTATCTTATGTGCCCTGCGGGACAGTTCTTTACATCTGTTTCCAGAGTAGTTTGGAGGATTAGCATAATTGGTAATGCAGCAGTCTTGAAAACTGCCGGGCTTACGCCCTTGGGGGTTCGAGTCCCTCATCCTCCGCACGAACATATTTTCTCAGGAGAGGTGGTTAGGCTATCGAGGGTTCGAACAGCAGCGCGAGTTGCTATGATTGACCATCAGGTCAACCCGAAGGGTGAGGCGCAAAGCGCCGAATCAATCCCTCTCTATGAAGGAGAAGGTAAACAGTGCACAAGCACAGTGTTCATTGAATAGCAGAGATGTCAGTGAGAGAGGGTTCGAACCCTCTTTCCTGAGCATTAGCAAGTAGGTATATAGCAGGAGAGGTGGCCGAGCGGCTGAAGGCAACGGTTTGCTAAACCGTCATAGTTCTAACAAGGGCTATCGAGGGTTCGAATCCCTCTCTCTCCGCAGCAAGAAAAGCTTCCGATAACCCGGAGGCTTTTTTTGTTCTCAGGTGATCGAATCAAGAAGGAGAGGGGTTCGAACCCGAAAAGAGGGGCGACCAATGGAGTCAGCCATTGAGACAGCACGCGAAGCGCTGCTGCCCGAAGGGTGAGCGAAGCGAGTCAATCCCTCTCTCTCCGCAGCAAGAAAAGCTTCCGATAACCCGGAGGCTTTTTTTGTTTTATTGTATTGGCTTCACCAACCTACAACCCGCCAAACTTATGCGAGCAGCATACTTTGAAAACTATGGCTCTGTCGAGCACCTGATGATTAAGGATCAACCTGTGCCGGAACCGGAAGAACATGAAGTGCTTGTCAGGAACCATGCTTCTTCGCTTAATTTTGGAAATGTAGGGCACGTTAAAGGAGAGCCTTTCTTTATCAGGGCGTTCTCCGGTTTGAATTCACCAAAGAAACATGTTCCCGGAGGGGACGTTTCCGGTGTTATTGAGAAGGTCGGAAAACAGGTGACCAGATTCAAGCCGGGCGATGAGGTTATGGGTGACGCAGCAGATTCCGGCTTTGGAGCATTTGCGGAGTATGTTACGGTCAACAGCAAAGTGATTGTCCCAAAACCCGTTAACCTCTCTTATGAAAAAACGGCAACCCTTCCGCTGGCGGCGTGTACTGCCTTGTCCGGGTTGAAAAAAGGCAATATTCAGCCCGGACAAAACGTGCTGATAGTCGGATCTACCGGCAGCGTCGGGCCGTTTGCTGTACAGATCGCCAAATCATTCGGGGCGGAAGTTACTGCAGTTTGTTCCGGGAAAAAGGCTGGATTTGTTCGATCCATGGGAGCAGACCATATTATTGACTATACAACTGAAGATTTTAGAGACAACGATAATGCATATGACCTGGTCCTTGGGATTGCCGGGACACATTCCATGTCCGATTTCAAAAAAAAGCTGACCCCGACCGGCACGTATGTGAATATTGGCGGCAGCATGAAACAGTTCAGCAATGCCTTCACCACCGGCCCGCTCCTCTATCTGTTCAGCCGCCAAAAGTTTTCCATACTCATGTACATGGCGGACCAAAAGACGTTGCAGGAGGTTAAAAAAATGGCAGAGGAAGGAACGATAAAGCCAACTATAACCAAAACGTTTTCGCTGGATCAGATCAGTGACGCTTATAGCTACTATGAATCTGGTCATGCTGCCGGGAAAATTGTTATCACGATGTGAAAGGCTGGACCATGAAAAAGATTGATTTCAAAAAAGACCTCAAACACCTCTTCAAACCATCGGCAAAAACCGTGGAGAGCGTGACGGTTCCTGCAATGAATTTCCTGATGATCGACGGAAAAGGCGATCCGAATACTTCTCAGGAGTTCAAGGATGCGATAGATGCACTGTATCCGGTAGCCTATGCACTGAAGTTCATGGTGAAAAAAGGAGAGATGGAGATGGACTATGGTGTGCTGCCGCTGGAGGGGTTGTGGTGGGCGGACGACATGTCAGCGTTCTCGGTTGATCGCAAGGAGGAGTGGAAATGGACGCTGATGATCATGCAGCCGGAATTTATTTCCCCAACTATGGTTGAAGAGGCGATTGAACAAGTCCGGGAAAAAAAGAATCCCGTGTCGCTGTCCAGGCTTCGTTTTGAGTCGTTTGAAGAAGGTGAAGCAGCGCAAATCATGCATATCGGGCCGTTTTCTGAAGAGGGACCGACGATTGAAAAGGTGCATACATTCATAGAAGAGAGCGGGAAAGAGCGCAGGGGCAAACATCACGAGATCTACCTCAGCGACATCCGCCGCGCCGATCCGGCAAAATGGAAAACCGTTATCCGGCAGCCGTTTTCGTAAATTCATCTGACAAAACAACTCAACGATTCAACACATCAACAGTTCAACAATCTTTGAAGATGCTGCGACTATGAACGGACTGAAACTTCTGCTTATTCTTTTTCTCCTGTTGCCGCAGCAGTCCTGTACACAGGATATCGACAAATCACTTCTCAAAGGGTACGATACCGCTTTTGTGATCTACAGCCGTTCTTCAGGGGAAACGATATCCGTTGACACTCTCCGTTCCGCACAGCGCCTTGCTCCCTGTTCAACTTTCAAGATCTACAACACGCTTATCGGTCTGGAACTCGGCCTGATCGAGGGGCCGGATGATCCCTGGTACACATGGGACGGGGTACGTCGCAGTTACGAGGCATGGAACAAAGATCTGTCACTTCGTGAAGCGTTCCGTGTCTCGGCGGTTCCGGCCTATCAGATTCTTGCGCGTCAGACAGGGCCTGAACGCATGAAAACATATATCGACAAAATCGGTTACGGAACCGGGGACATTTCATCCGGGGTCGACACGTTCTGGCTTCCCCGCGATGGGAAAACATCAATCACAATCAGCGCGGACGAGCAGGTCGCGCTACTCAACAGACTGCTTGACGGAAAGCTGCCTTTTTCGAAAAAGAATATCACTATTCTGCGCGACATTATGAAGGTGGCGGAAACCTCGAAAGGCACCCTGTATGGGAAAACCGGTTCGGGAATGGATGCTGAAGGAAAGTGGAACCTGGGATGGTTCGTGGGGTTCGTGGAAAGCGGGGGAGAGGTCTACGTTTTTGCCTGCAACATCACCGGTGGGGAGAAGCCGTCGGGAATCGTTACGCGGGAGATCGTGGAGGATGTGCTGAAGGCGAAAGGGTTGCTGTAGATTGCTTCCTTGGGAGTGTCAGAAGTGTCTTAATATATGGTGTATTCCTATTCCTGCTCACAAAACGATCGTTTTGTAAGAGTATGTTTGCCTGTTCCTTTTTAGGCGCTTCCCTTTCGCTACTCATCCTTCATTTTTTCACATAGGGCCGCTGGGTTTTCCTTTCTGCGCTCGTGTCGAAGCGCGAATTTCCTGATGCTTTCTCATCAATCTCGATAGTGTGTCACAAGAGTGGCTCTGGCTCGGTCGAGGCTTGAGCCCTGCCTTTTTCCATCCTCGTCTAATTCTAATATCATGGTTTCAGGACGCGGCATAAGCGGCATGGTTGAAAGAAACGGTGTGCGACTACCCGAAGTGAGAAGTAAACTTTTATTTTTGTTGCTTTGTTATATAAAGCATAGATGGAAATCAATCCGGTTCTTTGACGTGATCAATATGAATTTTATTGCTACATGAGTCTTTTCAATTAAACGGAGAATTCAAGATGCTGGAAACAATTGCAATTATCCTGCTGATTCTGTGGCTTTTGGGTCTCGTCAGTTCCTACACGATGGGGGGGCTTATTCATGCCCTTCTGGTCATTGCGATTATTGTCATTGTGATCCGTGTCATTCAGGGACGAAGGATCTAATAATAAAGAGCAGGCTGGGCTTTTTCCAACAGATGAGAACAGACGTTTCCCGCTGATCCGGAGGCAGATCCCTCCCGATGGTTATTGGATGATAGTATGTATGAAAATGACCGGAATCGGCGGTATTATTTTTGACCGATAGGCGGGTTTCACGACTGAACTCGACAGGACGCGGAGATCCTGAAAAAATGCTTCTTCTTTTCTATGGGGTGGATTATGTGATGTAGAGGTACATGCTGGTTTATATTACTTAGGAAGGGGAATACTGCAATGAAAATTCTGCTTATCTACCCGGAGTTTCCCGATACGTTCTGGAGCTTCAAACACGCCCTGAAATTCGTCGGAAAAAAGGCAGCCCTCCCTCCTTTGGGTATGCTTACCGTCGCGTCGATGCTTCCCGGAAACTGGGAGCGCAGGCTTGTTGATCTTAACGTAAGGCCGCTCAAAACAAATGATCTTTCATGGGCAGATATGGCGTTTGTCAGTGCGATGGCGGTTCAGCAGCGTTCTGCAAGGGAGATTATAGATCGCTGCAAACGTGCCGGTGTAAAAGTTGTTGCTGGCGGACCGTTGTTTACTTCCGAACACGAGCAGTTTCCGGGTGTCGATCATTTTGTGCTCAATGAAGCCGAGCTTACTCTTCCTCAATTTCTCGAAGATCTGGACGGCGGCGTTCTGCAAAGACTTTATGTCGCTGATGTGTTTGCGGATATTTCCAGGACACCGGCTCCGCAGTGGAATATCCTTGAGATGCGGAAGTATGCCTCCATGGCCATACAGT
>JAPHUN010000118.1 GCA_026193435.1 Chlorobium sp. | reverse complement strand
TTCACCGATGGACTGTGCTGCGATAACGCCTACCGCTTCACCTATTTCTACAAGCTTGTGCACCGAAAGGTTGGTACCATAACACTTGGAACAGATACCCTGCTTTGCCTCACAGGTAAGCACCGATCGGATATCGGCCTCGACCACACCGGCATTTTTCTGTATGGCATCTGCAATCTCATCGCTGATGATGCCCCCTGCCGGAAGAATGACCACATCGTTCAGGTTGTCGACAATATCCCTCGAAGCGACCCTGCCCCGGATTTTTTCACTGAACTTGATCTGACCGCCTGTCTCTTCTTCAATTCCGCGTTCTACATGAATACCTCTGGTTGTCCCGCAATCATCTTCGGTGACGATGACATCCTGAGCGACATCATGCAGTCTTCTTGTCAGATAACCCGCATCAGCCGTTTTGAGCGATGTATCGGAAAGACCTTTTCGAGCGCCATGGGTAGAGACAAAATACTCCAGCACCGTGAGACCCTCTTTCAGATTGGAAATAATCGGATTCTCGATAATCTCACCGGGCTGCCCGGACATGGATTTCTGCGGCCTGGCGATAAGCCCTCTCATACCGGTCAACTGACGCACCTGTTCTCTCGAGCCTCGAGCTCCGGAGTCAAGCATCATGAACAGCGGATTGAACCCTGAACGATCCTTGCGAAGCTTCTGGTAGGATTCCTCCGCGACGAGGTTTGTCACCTTCTGCCAGACATCGACAATCTGATTGTACCGCTCGTTTTCAGTGAGCGTTCCTCTATTGTACTCTCTGATGATCTTGGTGCTCTCTTTGGTAGCCTTCTTGATATGCTGAACCTTGACTTCAGGAATAATCGCGTCAGCAAGTCCGATAGAGAGCCCTCCCTTCATTGCGAAGTGGAATCCGACCTGCTTGATGTTGTCAAGAAACTCGGCCGTAGCGACGTTTCCAACCTCGCTTGAGAGCTTGGAAATGAGATCCTTGGCCCCTTTTTTGTCGATCACCTTGTTGATAAAGCCGATTTTTTCCGGAACGTACCGGTTAAACAACACCCTGCCGACCGTTGTCACCAGAATCTTGTTTTCCCCGATCTTTGTTTTCAGCCACTCTTTCTGTTCGGGCTGATCATCCGGAATGATATCGAGCATTCTCAGCGGATCGAACTTCTGTTCAATACGGCCGTCATAGTGCACGAAAACAAGCGCGTGAAGACCGATACGCTCCTCGTTAAAGGCAATCATCACCTCTTCGGTTCCATAAAAGAGCTTTCCCTGACCTTTTTCCCCAAGCCTTGACTTTGTCAGGTAGTACATACCCAGCACCATATCCTGAGAGGGAACGGTAACCGGCTTACCCGACTGGGGAAGAATGAGGTTGTGAGAGGAGAGCATCAGCAGTGTCGCCTCGAGTTGTGCTTCCTGGGAAAGCGGGACGTGAACCGCCATCTGGTCACCATCAAAGTCAGCGTTGAACGCCGTACAGACTAACGGGTGAATCTGTATTGCCTTGCCTTCGATCAGTACCGGCTGAAAAGCCTGAATACCCAGACGATGAAGCGTTGGAGCACGGTTGAGCAGCACAGGACGTCCGTCAATAACTTTTTCAAGTACATCCCAGACTATCGGATCCTTTTTATCAATAAGCTTTTTGGCTGATTTCACGGATTTCGCGATACCCCGCTCCACAAGGCGTCTGATAACAAACGGCTGGAAAAGCTCGATTGCCATGCTTTTCGGCAGTCCGCACTCATGCAGTTTGAGCTCCGGTCCGACAACAATGACCGACCTTCCGGAATAGTCAACTCGCTTACCGAGCAGGTTCTGACGGAATCTGCCCTGTTTTCCCTTGAGAGCATCGGAAAGTGATTTCAGGGGCCTGTTCGACTCACCGGTTTTCACTGCGTTGGCTTTGCGTGAGTTGTCGAAAAGAGCATCGACAGCTTCCTGCAGCATTCTTTTCTCATTACGCAGAATAACCTCCGGGGCACGAATGTCAATCAGCTTTTTCAAACGGTTATTCCGGATAATGACCCTGCGATAAAGATCATTAAGATCGGATGTCGCGAACCGCCCTCCTTCAAGAGGGACAAGCGGACGCAATTCAGGAGGTATGACCGGTATCACCTCCATTACCATGTATTCCGGCTTGTTACCTTCATACACATAGGGTTCAGGAGCTTCGTCCTCGGGGAAAAGACCGGTGGACTTCTTTCTTGTCTTTTTTACCGGCTCGAAACTTTTTCTGAATGCCTCGACAACCTTAAGGCGTTTGAGGGCATCGGCTCTCTTCTGCTCTGAACCGCTCTCCCGGAGTATTGTGCGAAGATCAACAGCCTGTGTATCGAGTTCGAGTCCTTTAAGAAGTGTATGAATGGCTTCGCCGCCCATCTTGGCCACGAACTTTGCAGGATCGTTATCTTCAAGATCCTGATTGTCCTCGTACTCGGTTATGATCTGGAAATACTGCTCTTCGGTCAGGCGATCAAGTTTTTTTATTCCCTGCTTCTCTCCCGGTTCACCGGGATTGATCACCACATAGACCTCATAGTAGATGACCCGTTCAAGTTCCTTGGTTGAAAGATCGAGCAGGGCACCGATTTTGCTGGGAACAGAGCGGAAAAACCATGTATGAACAACCGGAACGGCAAGAGAGATGTGCCCCATACGTTCACGACGAACGCTCTTCATGGTCACCTCGACTCCGCAGCGGTCACAGATGATACCTTTATACCTGACTCGCTTGTACTTGCCGCAATAGCATTCCCAATCCTTCGTGGGACCGAATATTTTCTCACACATCAGGCCATCACGCTCAGGCTTGAATGTGCGATAATTGATAGTCTCCGGTTTGGTCACCTCGCCGTGGCTCCACGAGCGAATCTTCTCCGGCGAGGCGATGGAGATCTTGATGGCGTTGAAATCCTTCAACGACTGAGGCTTGTCAAAGCTGGAGAATGGCTGCAAACTTTTTCCTCCCTTGCTCCCTTGGGTCAGG
>JAPHUN010000192.1 GCA_026193435.1 Chlorobium sp. | reverse complement strand
CAATGTTTTGCTCCCTCGCCCCTCGTCACTGGTCTCTCGTTACCTCGTCACTATCCCCCTAATATGCCTTGGCAAAAACCACTTTTCCCTTCGAGGGGTTGCCGCTGCATATGCAGATGCCCGGTTCGTCCATGGAGTATTTTTTCCTGAAGTCCGGATCTTCCGGAATGAGACGGATAGTTGCTTTGGTTTCTTCCTTGATTTTCGCCTCTGTTTCCCCTGTCCCGTCCCAGTGAGCGATGAGAAAGCCTTTGTCGATACTCTTTTTGAAATCATCGTATGATGAGACTTCCCAGGTGTTGGCTTCCCTGAATTCGAGGGCGCTTTTGAACATTGACTGTTGTATCGCGTCGAGCAGTGCGCTGATTGAGGCGGCAAAGGTGTCGTCAAGTGCAATCTGCTGTTTCTCTCCGGTATCACGGCGGGCGGCGATGCAGATGTTGCTTGAGATATCTCTCGGTCCGATTTCGAGCCTGACCGGTATGCCCTGCAGCTCATATTCCGCGAATTTCCAGCCGGGAGAGTTCTGTTCGCTGTCATCGACGAAAGCATGTATGCCGTTACTGTTCAACTCATCGGCCAGGGCGTGGGCCTTTTCGGCTACCGCCTGTTTGTCCCCCCGGAGGATAGGGACGATAACGACCTGTCGTGACGCAAGTTTTGGCGGCAGGACAAGCCCTTTATCATCTGAATGAGCCATGATAAGCGCACCGATAAGGCGTGTTGAAACACCCCAGCTGGTTGCCCAGACATACTCGAGAGTTCCTTTTTTCGACTGGAACTGACAGTCGAAAGCTTTTGCGAAGTTTTGTCCGAGATTATGCGATGTGCCTGCCTGGAGCGCCTTTTTGTCCTGCATCATTGCTTCGATGCACCATGTTTCGTCAGCACCTGCAAATTTTTCGCTTTCAGTTTTTCTTCCGATGAGGACAGGCATTGCCATGTACTCTTCCGCAAAGGTCTTGTATACGTTGATCATTCGGAGTACCTCTTCCTGAGCTTCTTCCGGTGTGGCATGTGCCGTATGGCCTTCCTGCCAGAGAAACTCGGAGGTGCGAAGGAAAAGCCGGGTACGCATTTCCCATCGCACGACGTTTGCCCACTGGTTGATCAAAAGCGGCAGATCGCGATATGACTGGATCCATTTCTTGTAGGATGCCCAGATAACTGTTTCAGAAGTTGGCCGTACGTAAAGCTTTTCAGCCAGTTCTTCACCTCCTCCATGCGTGACAACCGCGCATTCAGGCGCAAAACCTTCAATATGGTCAGCCTCTTTCTGAATATAACTTTCAGGGATGAACAGTGGAAAGTATGCGTTGACATGGCCTGTCGCTTTGAACATTCCATCCAGCGCAGCCTGCATTTTTTCCCAGATTGCGTATCCGTTGGGACGGATAACCATGCAGCCTCGCACATCTGAATAATCGGCCAGTTTTGCCGAGCGAACAAGATCTATATACCACTGGGAGTAGTCTTCTTCTCTCGGAGTGATTGTATCTGCCACGAATTGGAATGGTTTATTGGTTCGGAATATGTTTCAGCAGCTGAATATACAACCTACTCGTTGAAATTTTTGATTTTTTCCATGAGGTCTTTCAGGTGCTGTTTCTGTTGTTGGTTCAGCGGCTGCTGCGGGTCGGCGATCTCGGTATATCCCTGAGGGATGCTGAACTTGGACGGCTTGACGGTCATAGGTTTTACCGAGATGACTTCCATGGCAAGCTTGCCGGCTTCATTTTTCTGAATGATCTTGACAGGAAAGCCGTCCAGCCCTTCATCGGAGAGCTTTTTGGCAAGAACCGTATTGGAAAGACGCGGATTTTGTGACTGCAGCAGCCTGAAGGTTTCAAAATCACCAATATCCCTGGTAAGCCACATCTCTATGGTGTCTGTGGCGCTGAACAGCTTGACATGGCGGCAACTGTAGCCTTTAATCGTTGCTTTTCCCGCTTTTTCTATTCTGTAGTCGTTATCGAAATCGACAAGTGTCGCGTTTTCTGCAGCGGTTTTAAGATTGACTTTTGTATAGGTTGCTGCTTTATGGTTGATTATGGTGGCCTGATCAGGGTCTGATGCGCGAGTGATTACGGTTGTTTTCAGCGGGTCCGGGATTTTGTCCAGTTGCGTCGTCATATCCATCCGCTGCTCATCAGAGCCAAAAAAATAGGTTACCCCGGATTTGCCGTTGGGCATAGTCAGGTTCATATCAATAATTCCGGTGAACCTTGCTGATGCAGTAAACGGGTAGAGGCTGCAAAACATAAGGGTCATCAGTGCAGTGCAGAACAGTTTATTCATGGTGTCATCTGGTTAGGCAGTCATAAAAGCATAGGAAACTAACGATTTTTTTTAAATTCCGGTTGCGTAAACAGCTATGGCTTAGCTTTGCAGTGTATGCCGTCATTGTCACAGTGACAGTGCTTTTATCCGGACTCAGGCTTTCTACCTTAGACGACAGGTGACCGGGAAACTGGCTCTTATTTTTCAGATCATCGAAATACTCCTTGATGTTACTTTATGCCTGAACATACGCGACAGTGGCGGACTCTTGATCTGCTCAAGGTCACTGAAGAGCATTTCAGAGAAAAAAAAATTGACGAAGCCCGTTTACATGCCGAGATCCTTCTTGCCCATGTTCTGCAGGAAAGCAGGATGGATCTGTATCTGAACTACGATCGCCCTGTCGAGCAGCGTCAGCTTGAAGCATTTCGTGTTCTTTGCCGGGATCGTCTCAAAGGCAGGCCGCTGCAATATATTACCGGGGAGCAGATATTTTACGGATATTCGTTTTCGGTGGATGAAAGGGTTTTGATCCCCCGGCCTGAAACCGAGCTTCTGTTCGAGCATGCATTGGAGCGTTGGCAGACCGGGGCTCCTGCTCTCGAAAGCGGCCCGGAAATTCTCGATATAGGCACGGGCAGCGGATGTCTTGCCGTTCTGTTCGCCATCAAGGTGCCCGATGCGCGAATAACCGCTGTTGATGTTTCCGCAGAAGCACTTGAAATTGCCGCTTTGAATGCTGAAAAACACGGTGTGACAGAAAGAATCCGGTTTGTGCAGTCAGATGCTCTTCATCCGGGATTTTCTGAAAAACTTGCCGGCAGGTACGATCTGATAGTTTCAAATCCGCCCTATATTCCCGAAAGTGAATGGAGCGTGCTTCAGAAAGAGGTGAAAGAGTACGAACCGAAAATCGCCTTGACGACCTCCGACGGCTTTGCTTTTTATCATGCAATAACCAGAAGCGCTTCAGAGCTGCTTCGGGCAGGAGGAGTACTCTGTTTTGAGTTGCATGCAGACGGAGCTCCCGCCGTTT
>JAPHUN010000186.1 GCA_026193435.1 Chlorobium sp. | reverse complement strand
TTGTATGACTGCTCCCTGTATCGCTTCTGGCCAACATCAAAAGCTTCGGAAAGGGTATGCTCGATTTCTTCGACACTTCTGGCAAAAGCGCCCGCGAAGAAAAGGGAGACCCTTGCATCGGTCTCGAGCAGATGTCTGATTTTGTCAACCGGAAGTTCAAACAGAAGAGACTCTTCGGCAACCTGGGCTGTCAGCACATAGTCGTGATGAGCAAAAACAGCTCTGACGCCGAACACATCACCTTCGTCACAAAGGTCTACAAGAACCTCCTTCCCGTCGATTGTGTCGAAAAGACGTACGGCACCCTTCATAACCATAAAGGCATGCTGTTTCAGAGAGTCACCTTTGGCAAATATTACCTCACCCTCCTCATGATAGGAGAGAGAAACAGATTGAGCCAGATCCTGCAGAACCGCAGAATCGAGCTGGTCAAAAGGAGGATACTTGGTGAGATCGGCAGCCACCCTTTCAACAATAGTGTTTGAAGGCATATCCCGGTGTTTTAGAGCAACCCTTCTTTTTTATACCATTCGAAAGCCCGCCTGATACTGAACTCAATAGGTTCAGTCCGCATATCGAGCTCACGAATTGCTTTCTCTGAAGAGAAATATAAAAACTCTGAGGCAACTCTGAACATCATGGGGTTGAAAAGCTTGGAGATACGGGTTTTGAAGGGGGAAACAGAAAAAAACCGGTGCACGAGAATTGCGATCGGATAAGGCAGAGGAAACATGAACCTTCGCGTCCCGGTCACCCTGGATATGATATTCGAAAGCTCTTTGTAGGTCACATTGTCTCCGCCCAGAATGTAGCGTTCACCCGTACGCCCGACCTCCATAGCACGAACAACGGCGTCAGCAACGATCTCCACGTCTACGACACAGATACCTCCAAGAGGATAAAAAGGAACTGTTCTATGGTAGACATCCTTGATAAGTCTGCCCGCGTTAAAATTAACGTCACCTGCACCGAAAACAAAAGCGGGATTGACGATAACACAATCCAGACCTTTCTCGACAGCTTTTTTAACCTCGACTTCGGAGAGTCTTTTGGTTTCGGCATAATGCAGCCCTATTTCCCCGAAATTCCAGGGAGAAGATTCATCGAACGGTTTGCCGTTTTTTTTCGACATACCGACTGCCGTTATGGAGCTGACATGTATGACGCGGCGTACATTGTTCAAAAGTGCCGCGTTCATGACGTTGCGGGTACCGTCTACATTTATGGCATCAAGAAGCCTGTCCTTTCCGTTCCTGCCGCCCATATAGGTATACCCTGCGGCACGATAGACCTGGTCCATCCCTCGAAATGCGCTTTCAAGAGACGACGCCACCGTTATATCCCCTTCGATAAAGTGGATCCTGTCTTCTATATCCGAAAGTGCCTCTATGGACGAACGCTTCCGGACAAGAGCATAGATCTCACTATCTTCACGCAGAAGTCTTCTTACGAGACGAGAACCAATAAAACCGGTCGAACCGGTTACAAGTATTTTTTTTGGCACCTATTGCTCAGAGTTAATCGCTTCCTGAACATCAGCCGCTTCAGGGAGGTTTGTTGGTTCAGGGAAGTCAGCCGGCCTTAACCGATCAGGCTGACTCGAAAGAACGAAAGTATAGAATGTTACTTGCTGATGCATTATTTCATTTTCAACTCTCCATGAATAATCTGCTCTCTGATCTTCTCAACCCTGACATGTGTTTCAGTGTTGATCAGGTCAGCATTGTTGTCATTGTAGACATAATCGGTATACCGGCCGTCAAGGCCGAAAACATTCACCTTGCCTCCGGAAAATTCCCCTTTCAGAAACTGCTCGGCCGTCGTAAAAACCGCGCGATCAATCGCTTTGGTGACGCTTGTCAATACATAGCCGGGAGCAAGATCCTCCTGGTTGCGATCTGTTCCGATAACCAGATTATCAGTCTCACGCGCTGCCTCGACTACACCAAGACCACTCGCTCCTGCAGCCTGATAGATAATATCCGCACCCTTTGCATACTGGCCGAGTGCAAGCTCTTTGCCTTTAGCCGGATTGGTGAACGCGCTGCCGGTCATGCCGATATAGCCTGATATAACAGTAACATCCGGATTCACCATTTTCGCCCCCTCGGTAAACCCCTCCTGAAATCGCCTGATGATACTCGATTCCATACCTCCGATAAAACCGACAAGACCTGTTTCAGTCTCGAGGCCGGCAATTGCTCCGGCCAGAAAGGAACCCTCTTTATCCTGAAACACTATGCCGGAAAGATTGGCAGGAATCTGCTCGCCAGGTTGAGAGAGATAATCGATACAAGCAAATTTCTTGTCGGGAAATTCTTCAGCTATTGCAGCAATGTCTTCACTGAAAAGCAAACCGACGCCGAAAATCAGACCGACATTCGGGTCTGCAGCCAACTGGCGCAGTGCCGCCTCTCTATCTGCCCCTTCGCCGGACGGCTCAATATAAATAATCTCCACTCCGAGAGAATCTCTGGAGAGTTCCAGGCCTTGATAGGCCGCATCGTTGAAGGATTTGTCTCCACGACCGCCCACGTCAAAAACCATCCCCACAGTCATGACATCTGAGGCTCCGTCAGACGGAGTCCTGGTTGAACATCCCCATCCCGCGAGAAAAACAACCAGCATACTGAAAAATATGAACCAGCGTCTCATGTAGCTCTTATGAAATAGTTTGGCAGTCGCCTGAAAAGCTCGAATAATAAAGGCTTAACTTAAGAAAAACCGTGTCTTTTTAAAAGCG
>JAPHUN010000219.1 GCA_026193435.1 Chlorobium sp. | reverse complement strand
TTTGGTGATCAGCCTGGTTCTTCCTGTTTGCTACAATGAGTTTCGTAAGGATACCGGATCGCTTGTTCTGCTCTGGTCCCTGCTTTTTGTTTATCATGCTGTTTCTTTGATAAACTCATTTTATACAACAACATATGGGGCAGGTGTCGACGCGAGGGCTTTTTATAATCATGCCGTTGATATAGCGTTGACAGGCGATGTTCAATTCCATTTCGGCGCGGGCTCAAGTATCTTTGAAAATTATCTCGGGGCACTTTTTTCCTTTTTTGGATCCTCTGTATTTCTTGCCTCGGAGCTCTCCGTGCTTGCGTTCACATTTTCAGCTGTATATCTGGTTAAAATGGCCACCATCACCGGCCTCTATGGCTATAGGCGATGGATCCTGTTTTTTTTCGGAAGCCTTCCGACAATGTGGCTGTTAAGCGCGGTTCCAATGAGGGAGGCATATCAGTATCTTTTTTTTATACTGACTGTCTATACGACGATATGTATGCGTCAGGAGAAGAATGTTCTTTTTCTTCCGGTGATTGTATTTTTTGCCGTTTGTATGGGTCTGTTTCATAAAGGGCTTGTTCTTTTTATTGTTCCTCTTGTGCTTGTGTTATTTCTTTACAGTGCAGGCTCGGCGCTTTCCGGAGAAAGGAACAGGCGTGATGCGGTGCTCTACAGGTTTTTTCTTTTCGCTGCTTTTTCTGTCGTAGTGATTTCTGGTGTTATTTTTGTGTCGCAATATCCGCAGTTTCTGAATGATACGCCAAAAGCCGTTATCAAAGGTGAGGCTTTTGATTACGTTGAGCAGTACAGGGAACCAAGTAAAGAAAGCAGGGCGACCTATGGCATTGATTTCAGGCACGATAACCCTGCCGCTCTACTCGGGTCTGTCGTAAGTATGCAGTTGTATTATTTTCTCTATCCATTTCCCTGGAAAATCGCGAATCTTCAGGATCTCTATGCGTTTCTTGAAAACTCCTGGAGATTTTTACTGATTCTGTCATCTGTTTTTCTCGTATGGAAAAACAGAAAAACAGATAACGGTACCTATGCGGTGCTGTTACTGTTGTATTTCGTGAACTCTTTTCTGTGGGGGCTCGGTACAATAAATTACGGTACGGCAATCCGCCATCACCTTGTCCCTTTCTGGATTATTGTTTTACTGGGTACACCCGGCATTATTGAAGGAGCGAGGAAGCTTAACGCTCTTTATGCTTCCCGGCTGTTACGGACAAGTCGAGGAGCGTCAGCTCCTGAGAACCATGCAAGGCAGAGCGGAATAACAGAGCACATGAGTAAAGGAGAGTCGTGAGTCATATTGTTTTGATCGGCGCGCACCCGGGATCTCTGACTAATTTCCGGGGTGATTTTATTCGTGCGTTGAAGAGCGCCGGACATCGGATCACGGCGATGAGTGCATCTGCTTCGGATGAACAGATTGCCCGTCTTGCATACCTTGGGGCGGATTTCAGGTCCTACCCTGTAGAGCGGAACGGTCTGAACCCTCTTCGGGACATGGAGACGCTCACCTCTCTTATCGGCATTTTCAAAGAAGTAAAGCCGGATGTTATCATTGCCTACACGATAAAGCCTGTCATATGGAGCGGCATTGCCCTGCGGTTTCTTTCATCGAGGGTATCATATTTCGCCATGATCACCGGATTGGGATATGCCTTTTGTAATAAAGGGTTTTCCGGTTTCATGCTTTCAAAAAGTGTTTCACTGCTCTACAGCATTGCGCTGCGACGAGCCAGAGGGGTGATTTTTCAGAATGTCGAAAGCAGGAGCCTTTTTGTCGAACGGCACATCGTTCCGGGTACATGTTCTCATATCGTCAGCGGCTCGGGAGTTAATCTGGAGCAATTTGCACAACAGCCGATGCCCGAGAGAAGATATCCTGTTTTTCTGCTCGTTGCGAGGCTTATCCGGGAAAAGGGCATTCGTGAATACGCAGAGGCGGCGCGGATCGTGAAACAAAACTATCCGAAAGCCGTTTTCCGTCTGCTGGGACCATCGGACCCTTCTCCTGACGGGATTTCAAAGCAGGAAATAGAGCAGTGGCAGAGAGACGGT
>JAPHUN010000305.1 GCA_026193435.1 Chlorobium sp. | reverse complement strand
TCATCCGCTTCAGCGAGCATGACAACAGAATATTCTTTTTCGTCGATGATTCCATCAACGCGAGTGAAGACTATGCCCTGGAACTCTTCGAGCGTCTTGTCCCGCTCAACATCACCTGGTTCGGACAGGCGACAACAACGCTCGGCAAACAACCACGTCTTCTGGAAACCTTTGCCCGTTCAGGCTGCCAGGCCCTGTTGGTAGGCATTGAAAGCATCGAACCGGCAAGCAGAGAGAGACATAAAAAAACGCAGAACCGCTCATCAGAACTTGCCGAAGCCATCATCAATATTCGCAAGGCCGGAATAAGCCTCTACGGCAGTTTCATCTACGGCCTGGACGGCGACACGCTTGAAACACCTGCAGCGATACTTGATTTCATTCGTTTGACAAAGCTGGATGTCCCGGGAATCAATATTCTTCGACCAAATCCCGGAACAGGAGTATTCGATCGTCTGCGGGAAGAAGGGCGGCTGCTTTTTGACCCGGATGACCTGGGAGCCTATCGTTACACCTTCGGGCAGGAGATGCTCTACCGGCCAAAACAGATCAGCCTTCCGGACTTTATCGAAAGTTATTCACAACTCACCTCGGAAATTTTCACGGTTACCGGCTCCCTGCGCCGCGGGCTTGCCGCCCCGAGCGCTAAGGCTGCCGTGCTCCTCTTCAATTTGTTCTATACACACCTCTACTCACTTTCCCGCAATGACCTGAAGCAACAGACAAAACGGTTCTGAGCAGCAGGGCTCCTTACAAATTATTTTATTTCCTCTTATTTTTTCACGTCATACATTGATGATTTTATGATTAACTTTTGTATTTTCATTTCATTGTTTTAACACATCTCACAGACCTATATCATTACGAACGAAGGAGAACAACATGAAAAAAATTCTATCAGCAGCTGCCATTTGCAGCCTTTTCTTTATCGGATGCGGTGGCGCCGAGGAACCTGCCGCAGAATCTGCCGCTGAAGGCGGAGCAGCAAGTGAGCTCGTCAGCGGCTATGATCTTGCCAACGGCATGGAGATCTACGAAGCGAACTGCGCAGGCTGTCACGCTGAAGGTGCTCTCAGCTCACCGAAAACCGGCGATGCAGAAGCATGGACAGCACGTATCGAACAGGGCATGGAAACGCTTATTTCCAAGTCAATCGAAGGCTACACCGCAGAAGGCAACATGCCTGCTAAAGGCGGCAATGACGCTCTTACCGACGAGGAAGTAGCAAATGCAGTTGCCTACATGGTTGAGCAGAGCGCTGCAAAATAACTCTTTTTGCAAAAGACTGATTCAAAAACGGGCGCCTCAATGGCGCCCGTTTTCTGTATATGCTGACCGAAAAATATTTGCACGGTTCAGCGCAAAGTTGTAAACTTTTTGTTTTTTTGAACAGCTGATTTTTTCAAGGAGAAACAGATGAAACGATTTGTTCCGGTTCTTTCCCTTTTTACAGTCCTTACCCTCTCTTTCGGATGTGAGGCAGAAGCTGCTGTAACAGCAGCCGACGTTGCGAAACACAACGTTGCAAACGGCAAAGCCGTCTACGATGCCAACTGTGCGGCTTGTCATGCAAGTGGTATTTTGAAAGCACCGAAAACCGGCGTAAAAGCTGACTGGGCTGCTCGCCTTCCCCAGGGCATGGATACCATGATCAAAAAATCCATAGACGGCTATACGGCTGCCGGCAGCATGCCTGCCCGAGGCGGCAACGCTGACCTTACCGACCAGCAGGTGAGTGATGCGGTTGCCTATATGGTCAAGTCGGTGCTCTGACCCTCCCGCTTGTTTCCATAGCAGTTATGCGGACCGTCATGAAACCCGGTCCGCTTTTTTATTCCCCCCGCCCCAGAACCTTACGAGCACGATTCCCGAAAGATTATGCCACAGGCTGAATATCGCGCCGGGCAGCGCGGAAAGAGGCTGCACGGTGACCTGAATTCCGCATACCTGTCTCGACAGCTATCGTATGACGGCAATGGGGAAATACCTGATCCATTTGTATCTTCACTTGCAGAGCAGAGCAACGCCTCGATCACACTCAATCATGAATGAACTTGAATATATCGGCTACGCTGCAGGGTTTATAACCACCCTTGCCCTTCTTCCCCAGGCAATCAAGGTGATACGCTCAAAGCAAACCAGGGATATCAGTCTTCTCTGGATCGTGTTCATGATTATCGGCATATTTCTCTGGCTCTGTTACGGCTATGCCAACGAGAGCCTTCCCATGACAATTGCAAACGCTGTCACGCTGCTGCTCCTGACGGTCATCCTTCTTTTCAAACTTCGTTTCAAGTAACTGGAAGACAAACATGAACAGAACAACTATAGGGTTTATCGGAACAGGACGAATAGCCAGGGCGCTCATTTCAGGACTTGCTCAGGATGACAGCTTTGAAATTTCAGGCTTCGACAAAGATCCTGAAGCGGCTGAAGGGGTGAAGAGAGAGTACGGCATCAAGACCTGCCCCTCATTGCAGGTGCTCGCGGAATCAGCGGATACTATCATCCTTGCGGTAAAGCCCTATCAGATTGAAGAGGTACTCACAGAACTTCGAGGCCATCTCAGCGCTGCGCACCTGCTTATAAGCGTGGCTGCAGGAATCACTTCCGGGTTTATCCGTGAACACTCCAGGAATGATATGCGTGTCATCCGGGTCATGCCGAACACTCCTGCATTTGCAGGAGAAGGTATGACGGCTGTCTCTGCAGGAGCGCTTGCGACCTCGGCTGATATTGCGACAGCGGAAAAAATTTTCTCCGCGATCGGCCGGGTACTGGTACTTGATGAATCGCGTATGGATGCTGCTACAGCTGTTTCCGGAAGCGGTCCCGCCTATATGTTCCACATTATTTCATCAATTGCAGAAGGCGGAAAACGCTGCGGCCTTTCAGAAAAAGAGGCCTTGACACTCACAGCACAAACCATGCTGGGCGCGGCCAGAATGGCACTTGACAGCCAAAAAAGCCCTGAGGAACTCATCAAGGACGTCACCACCCCCGGAGGAACAACCGAAGCCGGCCTGAAGCAGATGATTTCCCACAACGTTCGTCAGGCGATGATAGACACGGTCAAAGCCGCTACCGAACGCTCTCTTGAATTAAAGAAATAATCCCGCAGTGAGACTTCCAGGATATCCTGCGGCTTTCCTCCTCCTGCTGCTCAGCACGCTCTCAGCCATCACAGGCAGGGCCGCTGAACAGATTGAGCATCGAGGCGATACACTGTTCCTCTCTGCTGACGTCAGCAACCTGAAACCGTTTACCGGTGAAGAACTTGAACTCACCTACACCCTCTTCTTCCACGGCATCGCCCCGAAAATCCTGGAGAGAGGCAACCCTGTGCATCAGGGACTATGGGCTGAAGAGGTCGATGCCAGGCAGCATATACCAAGCACGCCAGCCGCTGTCCACAACAAGGTATTCCGACAGGCGATCATCAAGCGAATGAAACTGGTGCCGCTCCGGAGCGGCACCCTCAGTGTCAGCGGGTACAAACTGCTCTGCCTCTTTCCGAAAAATCTCTCCTCAGAAACAGAAAACGCTCCTGATGACTCGCTTCTGCTCTCAGCTCCCGATATAACGCTGCAGGTGCTGCCGCTTCCAGAACCGGAACCTGCGGATTTCAATGGCGCAGTAGGCACATACACCGTCTCGGCTTCGGTTGACGCTGATACCGTTTCTTCAGGCTCAACAGTA
>JAPHUN010000239.1 GCA_026193435.1 Chlorobium sp. | reverse complement strand
AGTTAGACTCTTGTCCTGAAGCTGTCTGAATATTTGAAACCGCACAATGTTATTGCTGTCATTGTGCGGTTTTTTTGATTATATGAATAAATCACGTACATTGTCTGGCGTAATAAAGGTGTATGTTGTGCTGATGAGCCAAATGAACTTAGAATTGACACGCTGATGACAAACAAAGATACCCTGCTTCTCAAGGCGAAACAGGAAGCCGGTGATTGTCCTCATGACCATAGGTGCCTGCAGGGAAAACAGGAGCATCTCTGCAAGGTGCTGGCGGAATACGGCGAAAAGGTTTTGTTTGTTCAGAATACTACGCAGAAAAAAATCACGGCATATTGCAATTCTTTTGCTGACGAGTGCCTCTGTACCTGTCCGGTACGGTACTGTCTTTTTAAAGAATCCGGCCAGTAGAGTATCAGTTCCATACCTCCCGCAAATACTTTTTCCTATTATTCAGATAGTTTGCTGAAAATACCCTCTATCGTAGTACTTTATCCCGGCAGTGCAAAACTGCTGTACGTATTACATAATTCACATCAGGGATGAGATCATGAGGCAAGCTCTTTTTCAGGAAAAGTATCCAATCTATACGCTGGAAATCGACAAGACGGAAACTTCATTAACATCGGTCGATGAGATTATCACCGCTTTACATAACAGAATCGATGAACATCCGTTTGTCGCATATATCGGGATATTCGATCACTATGCACATACCAAGTCACTGAAAGAAGGGGTTGTGAGCGACCGGATACTTGCCGCTAAAAATATTCTTTTCTGTTTCGGAAAGGAACTTCCCAACCCGTTGGTTCTCTCGGTCAGGCCACGTTCAATAGGTGTCGCTGAGTTGGAAAACTCCTTTGTGATTACCTTTCTCGAGGCTCCAAACCCCGTGGCAAATGATGCTATGGAGAGTTGGGCGTTGAGTTTGAAGGACAGGTAACTACCGTCCAGTAAGCATTCTACCCTTGTACTGTCTTTTCCGGAAGCAGTAAGGGTGGGGAGCTGGAAAAACGGTAGTTTGACTGTTTACCGGGAAAACTGTTCGAGCATTCTTACGTCGTTTTCAAAAAGAAGACGAATATCGTCGATTTTGTAGCGTAAGAGGGCTGTCCGGTCAACGCCCATGCCAAAGGCAAATCCCGAATATTCGTCAGGATCTATTGAGCAGTTTCTGAGCACGTTCGGGTGTACCATTCCGCACCCGAGGATTTCAAGCCATCCGGATTGTTTGCAGACCCGGCACCCTTTTCCTCCGCAGAGGTAACAGGTGACATCCACCTCGGCAGATGGTTCGGTAAACGGGAAAAAACTTGGTCTGAAACGCAATTGTACGTCACTGCCGAACATCTGTTTGGCAAAGGAATAGATTGTGGCCTTCAGGTCTGCAAAGGAGACCTGCTTATCGATATAGAGCCCTTCCAGCTGATGGAATACACAGTAACTTCGGGCACTGATTGCCTCATTACGGTATACCTTTCCCGGACAGATGACCCTTATAGGAGGCTTTTCGTCAAGCATAACCCTGATCTGCACAGGTGATGTATGTGTTCGTAACAGGAGGTCGTCATCCTTCCCGTTTTTCGTGATGAAAAACGTATCCTGCATGTCCCGTGCCGGGTGGTTTGACGGAAAGTTCAGCTTGTCGAAGTTATAGCTGTCGAGTTCCAGTTCAGGACCGGTTGCTATGGTAAAGCCCATCGCCCTGAAGATCTGTTTCATATCTCCGAGTACCTGCTGTACTGGATGTTCCGAACCGGTATACTGTCTTCTGCCGGGAAGCGTCAGATCTCTATACTGTTTACCTTTGCCGGAAGCGATCACATCGAGCTTTTTTTCAGCCTCTTCATAGGTGCGTTCTGCAAACTTTTTCAGTTGATTCAGCCGTTGCCCGTATTCCGGTCGGTCAACAGGGGAAAGTTCTTTGAGCTGATTGAACAGCTCCGCAATACTTCCTTTGCGAACCATAAACTGGAGACGGAAAGCCTCCAGTTTATCAGCACTGTTGATCTCGAACGCATCAATCTGCTGTTTTATTGCTTCTATGCGGTTCTTCATGAATCTGGATCACTCCTGAATGTTCAGCCCATAGCGGATTTAACGATCTGGCTGAAAGCGGCAGGATCTTTAACCGCTATTTCAGCAAGAGCTTTCCGGTTGATGTCTATACTTTTCTTGTTCATCGCTTCCATCAGTCTTGAATAGCTTGTGCCGTTTTCTCGTGCGGCAGCGTTAATCCTCATGATCCACAAAGAACGGAAGGTTCTTTTTTTAACCCTTCTGTCACGGTAGGCATACTGTTCCGCTTTATCAACGGCATGCTTGGCGACTGTCAGAATCGTTCCCCTTGAACCCCAGTAACCTTTAGCCTTCTTTAATATTCTTTTTCTTCTTGCACGTGATGCAACTGAATTAGTAGCTCTTGGCATCGTAGTCTCGATTTAATGTTGTTACAATGTGTGTTTATGCCAGGATCATGCGTTTAATCTGCTTTTCCTGGGTTTTGTCTACCAGGGTAGACTGGTGAATTCGTCGCGTTCTTTTCCTGTTCTTTTTTTCCAGGTTGTGCGACCCGTACATTTTCTCACGTTTGACCCTTCCTGATGCGGTTTTTTTAAACCGTTTGCAGGCGCCACGGTGGGATTTCATTTTCGGCATGATCGTATCGTTTTGTTATCGGTAAAAAATTAGTTTTCCGCTTCTTTGTTTTGTTGTTCCTTGTTCATTTTTGCCAGCATCCTCTCATGTACCTCGATTTTTTTCTTGTCAGGTTCGAAATAGACGAACAGCTTTTTCCCTTCAAATTTGGGGGAGCCTTCACGGTTGCTGACATTGCTGAGGCGTTCGGTCAGACGTTCGACAAGTTCATAGCCCTTGTCCTTGTAAATGATCGAGCGACCGAGAAAAACAACTGTTGCGCGAACCCTGTTGCCCTTGCGAAGAAACTCTTCAAGGTGAGCTGCTTTGAAATCAAAATCGTGCTTGTCGGTATTCGGGTGAAACCTGAGTTCTTTTAATGACGTCGGTTTCGATTTCTTTTTCCGATCCCTGTCGTTTTTATCAAGTTTGTACTGCAGCTTTCCGTAATTGTCCATCTTGCAGACAGGAGGCGTGGCTGTAGGCTGTACTTCTATGAGATCAAGCCCCTCTTGCTCGGCCATTTTAATAGCCTGGCTTGTTTTGATGATCTCCTGTGATCCGTCTTTAAAAACTACTCTAACCTCAGGCACTCTGATTTGCCCGTTCACTCGATAGGTTACTTTTGGTTTTTGAGGAGCGCTTCTTTTTTTTCTCATACAGTCTTGATTTATTTTATCTGACGCAGATGTTTTGCCCGCTGTGCGGTCAGGATTTGTTTCTGACTTCCTTTACTAACATATCTTTGAATGCCTGAAGCGTCAATGAGCCTTGATCCCCTTTACGGTGACGTCTCAGTGAAATCTCTTCCGAGTCAGCTTCCTTCTGGCCGATGATAACCATATAAGGGATTTTGCCGACCTCTGCTTCACGTATTTTTTTGCCGATTTTCTCGCTGCGGATATCGAGGTCTGCCCGAATGCCATTGTCAATCAGCATCTGGTGAACCCTTTCCGCATAGGCGTGAACCTCCTCTGTAATCGGCAGAACAGCAACCTGAACAGGTGCAAGCCATAACGGGAAGTTACCCGCGGTATGTTCAATGAGAACTCCGATAAAGCGTTCCATCGAACCAAACGGTGCTCTGTGAATAATGACCGGACGGTGCGGTTTTCCATCACTGCCGATATAGGAAAGATCAAACCGTTCAGGCATGACGTAATCAACCTGGACAGTGCCGAGCTGCCATTTTCTTCCCAGGGCGTCGCGTACAATGAAATCAATTTTCGGTCCGTAAAAGCTGGCTTCGCCGATACCGATAACATAGTTGATCTCCATACGGTCAGCTGCCTCCCTGACATCCTTTTCCGCCTGTTTCCAGACCTCCTCGGTTCCGCCGTACTTCTCCTGGTTCTCCGGGTCATGCAGGGAGAGACGAACCTCTATATCATCGAAGCCAAGTGTGGTAAAGACAAATTTGGTCAGGTCTATGGCAGCGCAGATTTCATCAACCAGCTGGTCTGGTCGGCAGTATATATGTGAATCGTCCTGTGTAAAGCCTCTCGCCCTGATCAGACCGTTCAGTTCACCTGACTGTTCATGGCGGTATACCGTGCCGAATTCCGCCATACGGATTGGCAAATCACGGTAGCTGCGCAATTGTGAACTGTAAATAAGGTGATGGTGAGGACAGTTCATCGGTTTGAGCAGGTACTGTTCCTCTCTTCCCAGGTCATCCTTGTAGGTAAGCGGAGGAAACTGTGAGTCGCTGTAGTAGGGATAGTGACCCGAACGTTTGTAAAGGTCGATATTTCCAATATGTGGAGTATAGACCGGGACATAGCCGCGTTTTCTCTGCTCTTCTTTCAGAAAAGCCTCAAGTTCGCTGCGAATGATTGCCCCTTTGGGAAGCCAGATCGGCAAGCCGCTGCCGACATCCTGAGAGAGCATAAAAAGCTCAAGTTCAGCCCCCAGTTTTCGATGATCCCGTTTTTTTGCTTCCTCTAACCGGGCGAGATGCTGTTTCAGGAGTTTGGCGGAAGGAAATGCTATACCGTAGATTCTCTGCATGCTTTCGCGGGAAGAGTCTCCTCTCCAGAAAGATGCTGAAATATTTGTCAGTTTGACGGCTTTCAGCTTTGAGGTGTTCGGCAGGTGAGGGCCGCTGCAGAGATCGGCAAACGCTCCCTGATGGTATATCGACACTGAATCAGCCTCTTTGAGTGTGTCCTGAAGAATCTCCACCTTGTAGGGATCTTTTCTGGATTCCGAAAAGAACGCTATGGCTTTTTCTCGGGGCATCTCTTCACGCCTGATGTCGATGCTGCGTTTAGAAATGTCAAGCATTTGCTGCTCTATCTTTTGCAGATCTTCTTCATTGAAACGGTGCTCAGAGGCAATATCGTAATAGAAGCCCTGCTCGACAGCCGGTCCGGCGCCGAACTTCGTGCCGGGAAAAAGCTCTTCGATAGCCTGAGCCATGATATGGCTGGCGCTGTGCCAGAATATGTGTTTGCCTGCCGCACCCGGATGATCAAAGGTGATGATTTCCACTGTGGCGTCATCGGTGACCGCGGTTCCAAGATCAGCAAGCTCACCGTTGATGCGTATCGCGAGAGCCTCCCTGGCAAGGCTGTGCCCTATTGATTGTGCGATATCGTAACCTGAAGACCCGGACGGAATAGACCTATTCCTGCCATCGGGAAAGGTAACGGTTACAGTTGCCTGTACATCTATGTTTTCGGACATGAATACTGTCTCTATAAAAAACTCGTCAAAGAAGCATGACTTTGCAATACCTCTTGACTGATTTCAGAATCGTCCAGCCACTTTTTGTCAGTTTGTTGTTGAACGGGAGGGCCGGTATTCAGCAAATCAGATGCTATGTATCCCAATTTCAACAAGAAGAATCAAATGTTACAAATAAAATGGCATAATTCAAAATCCTCATGAAAGCCAACAACCATTTCACGCGGCGGAATGAATTATAAAAGTAGAATCAGACGATTATATCGTAGCTAATGAGGTGCTGTGCTTTTTGAATTTTTACTTTTGCCTTTTGACTTTTCTTCATTTCAACTTCTGCAGCAGGTCGGGTGTGACGGTATCTTTTCCCTGTTTGGCCGCCAGAGCCTCGGCTTTTTTCTTCAGCTCCCTGCCTAATGATATCTGGCTGATAAACGGAGTTTTTGCTATGATCGCGTCCAGAACGGTATTTGCTTCCTGTGTCCATGAGATATTTCTCGAGGGTCCTTCAACCTGCGCGGTTTTAGGGGTGATCGGAAGAAAGGTGAAAAGGGTTTCATAGAGGGCATTTACTATCTCCTGAATGAGATAGACCGCGCCGCTGTGGCCCATAAAGGGTGTTCCCAGAGCTCTGCGGACGATAGGTCCGGGGAAGCCGGCAGGAATAAACCGGGTTTTTGCATCAAGTTCGGCAAGATAGATTTTGTCAACAATTCGCCCGAACATGAATTGAGGCTGAGCTGTTGCGAATTCCTCACGAAGAGAGCTGTTGTCGGTTTCAGCCGAGTCATGGCTGAAAAGGCACTGCATGCCCATCTCGTTTCCAAGGAATTTTTTGATACCCTCGGCATAGGTTCGGTCGGCAGCTACGCCAAAACGGATTGTCGGGAACCATTCTGACTGTGGCCCGCGCCAGAGATCCCATATCGGCTGGAGTGTAGAGGACTTTTCCTGTTTCAGAAAAGAATCAGCTTTTACCTTATTTCCGGTCAGGCGGCCAAGGCTGTTGATGAACTGTTCCGTCTCTGCAAGTCCGAAAGGTGCTTTGAGAACCGGTCTTCCGAGTTTTTTGGACAGAGTCTGTCCAAATTCCCGATACATGGTGATAATGACGTCGGAGTTTTTCAGATGAGAAATATCGTGCAGCTTGCTTTCAAAAGGATAGACATGCCTGAGGGTGGCACCGCATCCGGTAATAAGACGTTTGAGTTCAGCGAGATCGGAAGGGCTGTTGAAACAGCCGTAGGTAGGTCCTATGATACTGACGGTACCGGGCACGACTTCTGCAGGTTTTTTGTCGTCAAAGGTCTGATACAACCAGTCAAGAGCTCTGTCCCTGCCCTTCCATTCGTTATCTCCCAGAGAGTGGGATGCAAAATATCGTATATCCGGGTATTTCAGCTGCAGCATTTTTTCGTGGTCGCTGCCGATCATTTCGCTTTCAGCGCTTGAAACGAGGATAAGCTGTTTTTCCGTTTTGCCGAGCGTTTCAATGACGTTGATCACCGACTCTGAACTTCCGGACGACGCAATCTCTTTTTCTGTCAGACTGGTAGGCGTGAAATTTTCCAGATAGGGTATAGCATCTGTATAATCCATCACCGCCACACCGGCAAGGTTGTAACAGCCTACAGGGGCGTCTGCAATGACATGAACGTCCCTGAGGGCACAAAAGGTATTTACCGCGCCCCAGTAGGCGCCGGCAGTAGATTCATCACGAATGGTTTTCGTCATAACGTTGTCTTTTTTGATGCAGGCAAGTAATGTAGTAAAAAAGCTTGAGGAGTCCGATACCCCATAATCATACCTGAATGAACGGGTTGACGATTACCGCCGGTTTTCCGTGAGGGATATGGGGAGTTTTCCTGTCGGCTTGATTTTTCCCTGCAGCAGCCTGACGGCGGAATCTTCACTGAGCTCAGAAGATGAGTAGGTACAGATGAAGGCGGGTATGTCGGGAAACTGATTGATCAGGTAGGGAGTACCGAACGAAATCATAATACATGAACGTTTTGACGGCAGATCGCGAACAAGTGTGCTGATGAATTTCTCCTGCTCTGTACTTAACGCCAGTGACTTTGTGCCGGAAAGCACTTCAACATAGGTTGAGACGATAATCGTCGACGCGCGTTTGGCTTTATCAGCAGCGTCGAGATAGTCACGGGTGTCGGAGTTATGATCCAGACGTATGGTTTTAGCCTGGAATGCCCGGTAAAGCTTGTCTGAAAAAGATTCTCCCGACAGTGAGTGCCGCTTGTTTTCGAGAACGATATGCAGGATGTCGTTTTTGTTTTTTTCCCTGACAGGAAGAGCCTGATACTTGTCTCTTATGACAGTTATCGCGTTGTCGGCGATATTCTCTGCAAGTTCCCGATGGCTTTTCAGATTCATCTGCCCGGGGATACTGTTCAGGTTGACCAGGCGATTTTTATCAAGGCCAAGCCACTTTTTGGCCAGAAGTATCCGGCGTACGGATTTGTTGATCTGTTTTTCCGAGAGTTTGCCTCTTCTCACAGCGCTGAGCAGGGTGGTGTGGGTACGTTCCGGGTCAGGTGAAAAAAGAAGAAGGTCGTTGCCTGCTTCAACGGCACGTAAAGAAATATCTTCAAGAGTGTAGGACTGATAGAGCGCCTTCATGTTCAGCGCGTCGGTAATGATGAGGCCGTCGAAACCCAGTTCCTTTCTCAGGAGCTTTGTGACAACTCTCCATGAGAGCGTCGCTGGTGTCATGGTGCCTGTATAAGCCGGGATCGCGAGGTGCCCGATCATGATGCTCATTATTCCGTGGTCTATAGCTGCTATGAAAGGTTTCAGTTCAACGCGTTCCAGACGTTTTTTATCCGCGTTGAGAACAGGAAGATTGATATGGCTGTCGACCGTGACATCCCCGTGTCCGGGAAAATGCTTTGCCGTGGCGATGATACCGTTCGATTGCAGCCCGTCAATAAACGCATTCGACATCTCTATGGTCAAGGGGATATTATCACCGTATGACCTGGTATTGATAACCGGATTGAGCGGGTTGGTGTTCAGATCGACACTGGGCCCGTAACTGTGGTAGATGCCCAGTGCTTTGGCTTCCTGAGCGATCACGCCAGCCATTTTGAAGACAAGATCCGGTCTGCCTGTTGCCGAAAGGGCCATGCTTGGAGCAAACTCGGTGGCGCCGTCAAGTCTCATGGCAAGTCCTTTTTCCATATCCGCGCTGATAAGCAGCGGTCTTGGGGCAATAAACTGAAACCTGTTGGCAAGGACAGCGGCATCGTTGGTATTGCCTTTGAGAAACATGATCCCGCCGACTTTACCCTGGCTTACGAGAAGGGAAAGTTTCTTGTAGTAACTGTCGTCAGTACTCCGGAACTTTGCCGGGCTGTGAGCGATTAACATCTGACCGATTTTGTCAGAAAGCGTCATCTCGCTGAGCTGTTTTTCAACCCACTTGTCTTTTTCTCTGAATATTTCCTGCGCTGTTGCGTTCTTGTAAGACGGAAAGGCCTCTGCAAGAGCGGGTCTGGAGAGAGGAGAAGAAAAAGAATAGAGCAGCAGAAAGACTGCAGCCATAAGATATCGTATCAACATAAGAAGAGCTCCGGGAATGTTTAGCTTTCCACCGTGTTCACGTATCAATCGATTGAACGGCTAAACCGTTCAATCCAGGGTTGCTTCATTCAGGAAGATGCCATGAAAAGATACGGCTTCCAATCTTCTGATACGGTTGTAATGAACTTCCGCATCAGCATAATATGGCTTGGACGAATCGGTTTTTTCTGCGGAATCATGCGTGCTTCCTGCGGGGTTCTGTTTCCTTTTTTTGTGTTACAGGGACCGCAGGCTGTGACCAGATTTTCCCAGGAGTCCTCTCCGCCCTGTGAACGAGGAGTCATATGATCTATGGTAAGCGGGGTGCCGGATGTTCCGCAGTACTGGCACTGAAAGTTGTCCCGCCTGAAAATATTTTTTCTGGTCAGCATTATATGCTTATACGGCACTCTGACAAAAACATTCAACCGTACAATACTCGGCAGAGGAAAGGATTCTGATACTGTGCAGACAAACCGTTCAGGGTGATGAGCTACCGATACAGCTTTTCCGCAGAAAAGCAGAACTATGGCTTTTTGAGCATCACAAATGGTCAGCGGTTCATAGCTGCTGTTGAGGACAAGCACTTTTGTTCTGCGTAAAGACATGATAACGTCGTTTGTATGAGTATACACTCATATTCCGTAATTGCCAATACGTCGAAGTCACATTTAGGTGAATAGTTAGTAAGTGACAAGTAACACGTGACGATGGGGGGCAGTCTTCAGTGGGCAGTTGGCAGGTTGTAGGGGCGAAAAATCTTTCGCCCTTTCTGAGGTCGTGAGAAAGGGCGAGATGAATTTAGACTGCAGATTGAGAACTGCCTACTGCAGACTATTCCTCAGCAGCCGGGGCAGCAGATATTGAGTTTTCTTGATGCCTGCGCTTCATCGAGTCTTTTTATCGGGGTCTCGACCGGCGAATTGAGTACACGTTCGGGGTTGTTCTCGGCTTCGTCGGCAATTGCCAGCATAGCCTCGGCGAACGCGTCGAGTGTTTCCCTGGTTTCCGTTTCTGTCGGCTCAATCATCAGCGCTTCGCTCACGATCAGCGGGAAGTAGATTGTCGGCGCATGAAAGCCGTAGTCGAGAAGCCGTTTTGCTATATCCAGTGTCCTGACGTTATGCTGTTTTTTCTGTCTGTCTCCGGAAAGGCAGAACTCATGCATTACCGGTTTAGGGTAAGGAAGTTCATACTTTTCAAGCAGTCTGGAGAGCAGGTAGTTGGCATTGATTATCGCGTTTTCAGAGACCCTTTTAACTCCATCTGCGCCGAGCATTCTCAGGTAGGTGTATGCCCGTACAAGCACCCCGAAGTTGCCGTAGAAGTTCATCATTCTTCCTATGCTTTGAGGCCTGTCCATGTTCATGGAGAAGCGCTCGCATCCGTTTTCATCGGTTTTCTCAATCACCGGTACCGGTAGGAATGGAAGAAGCTTTTCACAGACTCCGACCGGACCGCTTCCCGGGCCTCCTCCTCCATGAGGAGCTGAAAAGGTTTTGTGGAGATTGTAGTGAACGACGTCAAAACCCATATCTCCCGGTCTGGTGATGCCCATGAGCGCGTTCATGTTCGCACCGTCCATGTAAAGGAGGCTGCCGTTATCATGAACCAGTTTTTCAATGACCTGAATGTCTTTCTCGAACAATCCGAGCGTATTGGGGTTGGTCAGCATCAATGCCGCTACATCCGGGGTGAGCTTTTCTTTAAGGTCCCCGATATCGGTTCGGCCTTCAGCGTTGCTGTTGACGGAAATCGTATCGTAATTCGCAATTGCCGCCGAAGCGGGATTTGTTCCGTGAGCTGAATCAACGACCAGAAGTTTGTTGCGTTTTGAGCCGAGGGAGTCATGGTATTTTTTTATCAGCAGAATGCCTGTCAGTTCTCCGTGCGCTCCTGCTGCAGGCTGAAGGGTAACACCGGCCATGCCTGCAATTTCAGCGAGCATTTCACTGAGTTCGTACATGAGCCTGAGAGAGCCCTGGGCTGTTTTTTCAGGTTGAAGCGGGTGCATGCCTGTAAACCCCTGGAGAGCGGATGTATAGTCGTTGATTTTCGGATTGTATTTCATCGTGCAGCTGCCGAGCGGATACATGTTTTTGTCTACATGATAGTTAAGGTTCGACAACCGGATAAAATGACGGACCACTTCACTTTCAGGAAGTTCAGGCAAACTTGCCGGCTCGGTACGAAGATATTTTTCAGGAATAAGCTGTTCAACAGGTTTTGAGCCTACATCCGGTGTGCCAAGGCAGATGCCTCTCCGCCCTTTGCGGGAAAGATCAAATATGAGCGTTTCTTTCATGGTAACTGATACAAATAGTGAGGAGTGATTACGTTGGCCGGCTTCAGGTATACCTCTGTTTCCTGTAAGACCTGCACGGCAGATTATCCTGTGTTTACGCTTTGCAGGTAGTCGTCAGTCAGGCAGAGTGAAGTAGTAACGAAGATACTGCATTCATGGGTAAGGCGTTAGATTTTATCTATGTTGAATATAGATGACTGACAGGAAATGCTCAAACAAAGAGAAAAAAAGAGGGGGTTTTTCGGTTTGGAATACCCCGGATCAGTCGCTTTCCGATCTTTTTCTTGCTTCCAGCTCCTCGATGGCTTCTCTGGCGGCGGTTTGCTCCGCATCTTTCTTTCTTCTGGCAGAGCCTTTTCCGAGCGGCCTGTTATCACAGGAAACTTCTATGGTAAACAGTTTTTCATGTTCTGCCCCTTCTTCTGAAACGACGGTGTATACAGGCGGCGCAATCTGGTGGCACTGGGTATATTCAATCAGGCGGCTTTTATAATTGTTCTCGACAGTATCGATTTTCTTGATATCGACATGCCCTGCGACATGCCGCATGATGAACTTTCGTGTTTCCTCCAACCCCTTATCGAGATAGAGTGCTCCAATGAGGGCTTCAAAAGCATCTGCAAGAGAGGACGTGCTTGTTTGTATTTTGATCTTGTCAGCGGTTTCACCGATAAGCAGGTGTTCGCCAAGAGATATTTTTCCGGCAAAACCGGCGAGCGACTTCCTGTTAACGATTTTCGCCCGATTGCTCGACAGCTTCCCTTCGTCACTTTCAGGGAAAACGGTATACAGCAACTCGGAAATGATCAGATCGAGAACAGCGTCTCCCAGAAATTCAAGACGTTGATTTGAATCGGACGGTTCCGGATGGTCATGCACGATCGAGCGGTGTGTAAGGGCGATCACGTATAACTTCTTTTCAATGGGCGAAAAGCCGAGAATGTCTGCTAACCATGTTGAGGTGCTCTGCGGAATCGGCGGTGCATTTCGATCTGTGGTAGGTCCGGTTTCAGACTGCTCATGGCTTTGAGGGCGATTGAAGGCTAATGAGCTGAGTTTTTGCCAGAGCTTCTCCATATGCAGGAGATGTTTTGCTGATACCTATATTTTTTTGAAAATAAGCGTAGCGTTGTGACCGCCAAAACCAAAGCCGTTGTTGAGAACGTAGTCGATTTTTCGTTCTTTTGGCGTGTTGGGAGTGACATCCAGATCAACTTCAGGGTCAAGGTTCTCGATATTGATCGTTGGAGGCACAACCTGACTTTCCAGTGCAAGAAGACAGGCAATTGATTCTACGACACCTGCCGCGCCGAGCAGATGACCTGTCATGGATTTGGTCGAGCTGATGCTGATTTTTTTCGCGTGATCACCGAAGAGCTTTCTGAGCGCTTTGAGCTCGGCTAAATCGCCAAGCGGTGTGGCCGTACCATGTGTATTGACATAGTCGATAGCTTCAGGCGTAATCCCTGCTTGAGCGAGAGCGCTATTCATGGCGTTTAATGCGCCCGCACCTTCCGGATGGGGGGCAGTAAGATGATGGGCATCTGCTGAAGCGCCGACACCGGCAAGTTCACCGTATATTTTTGCCCCGCGCGACTGCGCTGACTCGAGTGTTTCCAGGATCAGAGAGCCTGCGCCCTCTCCCATTACGAAGCCGTCCCGGTCCCTGTCGTAAGGCCGTGATGCGGTTTCAGGATCATCATTGCGCGTTGACAGCGCCCTGGCAGCGTTAAACCCTCCGACGCTCATTGGCGTGATAGCGGCTTCTGAACCACCACAGACCATATAGTCTGCCATGTCGAGCTGAAGAAGCATCCATGCGTCTATAATTGCGTGCAGGGAAGTGGCGCATGCCGAGGCAGTGGCATAGTTCGGTCCCATCAACTTGTTTCTCATCGAGATCTGTCCGGCAGCGATGTCAGGAATAAGCATAGGGATGAAAAACGGGCTTATTCTGCGGGGCCCTTTTTCAAGATATACCCGCATCTGTGCGTCATGTATGGTCATGCCGCCGGTTCCTGACCCGTGAACGACACCAATTCTCGCGGGATCGATTGAGGAAAGGTCAAGACCGGAATCCTTCAGGGCCTGCTCAGCAGCTATGACGGCATACTGACTGAAGGGGTCCATGCGTGAGGAGGATTTGGTATCCATATAGTCCTCAGCCTTGAACCCTTTCAATTCACAGGCAAAACGCGTTGAAAAGCCGTTCGTGTCAAAATAGGTTATGGGCGCAGCACCGCTTTTTCCCTGGTAAAGGGATTCTTTGAGTTCTTCCTTTGACAGACCGACGGGAGATAACACCCCTATACCGGTAACAACAATGCGTTTGCGTTCCTGACCCATTTCACTTGTTTGACGTTAACCCTGCTTGATGCTGATTGCGCAGGGAAATTATTTGTTGTTGACGATGTAATCTATCGCCTGCTGAACAGTGCTGATTTTTTCTGCATCTTCATCAGGAATCTGAACATCGAATTCATTCTCGAGATCCATGATCAGCTCAACAGTATCGAGCGAATCGGCGCCAAGATCATCGGCGAATTTGGATTCAGGTTTGATTTGATCTTTGTTGACACCCATTTTGCTTACGATGATATCGTAAACTTTGTCTTTGATTTCCGCGCTCATTGTATTCCTCTCCAGTTAGGGTTAGGTAGTGCTGTTTATAGTAAATACAAAAAAAATGTCTGGCAATATACAAAGCAGACAGACCTCTGCCAAATCACATAACCATGCCCCCGCTTATGTTCACGACTTCACCGGTGATATAGGCTGCCTGATCGCCGGCAAGGAACGAAACTGCATCGGCAACATTTTCAGGGGTGCCGAACCGTTTCAGAGGAATGGCATCAAGCATGGCGTCGCGAACATCATCTGAAAGCGCGTCGGTCATTTTTGACGTGATAAAGCCGGGGGCTACAGCGTTAACCCTGATGTTCCTGGATGCAAGTTCCTTGGCTACCGACTTAGTGAATGCTATGACACCGGCTTTGGACGCACCGTAATTTGCCTGACCGGCGTTACCCATGATGCCGATAATCGATGCGATATTGACGATCGCGCCGCTTCGCTGTTTCATCATGGTGCGGCTGACAGCCTTGGTGCAGTTGAAGGTGCCTTTAAGGTTCACGGCAAGTACAGCATCCCAGTCAGCTTCACTCATTCGCATCAGCAAGCCGTCACGGGTGATGCCTGCATTGTTGATCAGGATATCTATTGAGCCGGTCTCTGAAGCGATTTCCTGAAATACGGCAGAAGCGGCATCGTGGTTTGTGACGTCAAGCTCCTTGCAGGTGACTTTTCCGCCTGTTTTTTTTATCGCTTCAGCTGTTTCTTCAAGCCATTCTGTCTGAAGATCACAAATGACGATGTTTGCCCCTTTTGAGGCAAGGTTTACTGCGATTGCCTGACCGATTCCTCTGGCGGCGCCGGTTATAACGGCGGTTTTGCCTTTAAACATAGGGTATAATTTTTTTCTCGTTGTTACTGCTATGACAGTTTCTGTGCAATCTGGTCTGCGGTGTCTACGCCGTCAATGGTTACTGAGCGGTCGATTCTCTTGATCAGCCCCTGAAGAACCTTCTGCGGGCCGGTTTCGACAAATGACGTGACCCCTTCGGCAATCATCGCTTCAACCGACTGCTGCCATTTGACGGAGCTGGTAAGCTGCAGTACGAGGTTGTTGTGTATCTCTTCTTTTCGCCTGACCGGTTTTGCCACGACGTTCATACAGACAGGGATCCGGGCATCATTAATGGTGATCGCGTCAAGGCTTGCTTTCAGCTCTTCTTCTGCCGGTTTCATGAGAGGGGAGTGAAACGCGCCGGAGACGACAAGCTCTTTGGCCATTCTCGCTCCTTTCGACGGAGCCAGTTCAACAGCTTTTCTGACGGCATCGATATCCCCTGAAATAACTACCTGTCCTGGAGAATTGAAATTTGCGGCCTGTACAATTCCCTCTGTTCCTGCTTCAGCAAGAAGATCTTCAAGAGCAGTATCCTTCATGCCTATCACTGCGGCCATGGTGCCGGGGTTTATCGTTCCTGCGTTCTGCATCAGTTCGCCCCTTTTTGCGACAATGTGTATCGCGTCGTCAAAACTCATCGCGTCAGCGTAACAAAGCGCGGTGTACTCTCCCAGACTGTGTCCTGCGGTCATGCCGGCCTGATTGTCTCCGAGCAGTTTCGCGACCGCGATGCTGTGCAGAAAGATCGCAGGCTGCGTGTAGCGTGTCTGGCGAAGATCATCTTCGCTTCCGTTGAACATGATGTCTGAAATAGAATAGCCAAGGATCTCGTCAGCCCTCTCCATCAGGGTACGGGCTTCAGGATACCGGTCATAGATCTCTTTGGCCATGCCGCAATACTGTGAGCCCTGACCGGGGAATACAAATGCTTTCATGAAGTTCGTTCTTCGGTTTCAGTAAGAGATTGTTACTACTGCCATTTAAGGTATATGCTGCCCCACGTGTATCCGGCTCCGAAACTGACAAGTATGAGGTTGCTGCCGGTATGCAGCTTTCCTTCTTCATCGAGTTCAGCAAGACAGATCGGTATGGTTGCTGCCGAAGTGTTGCCGTAGCGTTCGATATTTTTCGCGACCTTTTTCTGGTCGAGATGCATACGCTCGGCAGTTGCCTGAATAATTCTGTTATTTGCCTGGTGCGGGATGAGGAAATCAATATCGTCACTGGTCAGTCTGTTTCTTTCCATGACTTCAGCTGCAACCTCGGCCATAGCGACCACAGCAGCTTTGAATACCTGCGGGCCGTCCTGCTGGAGATAGTGAAGCTTTGCGTCAATCGTCTCATGTGTTGCCGGTCGCAGGCTGCCGCCTGCAGGCATACAGAGGTTATCTCCGCCTCTGCCGTCTGAATACAGTCTGGCGTCGATCAGACCATGCTCCTCATCCTGCCCCGGTTCAAGAAGCACGCCGGCAGCACCGTCGCCGAACAGAACGCTGGTCGTTCTGTCGGTATAGTCCATGATCGCCGACATTTTTTCTCCGCCTATAACAAGCACCTTTTTGTGTGTACCGGAAGTGATGAACTGTGCTCCGGTATTGAGTGCGTACAAAAATCCTGAACATGCTCCGGAGAGGTCGAAAGCCCATGCGTTCATCGCCTGAATATTCTTCTGGACAAGACAGGCCGTTGACGGAAAGACCATGTCGGGAGTCATCGTCGCGACAATAATAAGGTCAAGTTCATCAGCAGTGATGCCTCGTTTTTCAAGGATCCGCTGTGCAACCCTGGTACACAGATATGACGTTGCTTTGTCCGGTCCTTTTAAAATTCGACGTTCGCCAATACCCGTTCTTGTGCGAATCCACTCATCATTGGTGTCGAGTATTTTCTCCAGATCCTTGTTGCTCAGTATATTCTCAGGAAGGTATTTCGCAGT
>JAPHUN010000066.1 GCA_026193435.1 Chlorobium sp. | reverse complement strand
CGGGAGATCGCGTCAAACGTACCGGTCATGTTATGGATGTTCCCGTCGGGGAATCACTTACGGGAAGAGTTATCAATCCTCTCGGTGCGTCTCTTGACGGAAAAGGCCCCCTCGAGTACCACGAAAGACTGCCTGTCGAAAGACCTGCTCCGCATATCATGGACAGGGATCCGGTCACCGTTCCGCTTCAGACCGGAATCATGGTTATCGATGCGCTTGTTCCCGTCGGGCGGGGCCAGCGTGAACTGATTCTTGGCGACCGGCAGACGGGGAAGACTGCGGTCGCGGTGTCGGCGATTCTCAACCAGCGGGACAAGAACGTTCTCTGCATCTACTGTGCGATCGGCCAGAAAGCCTCAGGCGTTGCAAAAGTGGTCGCCGAACTTAGCGAAAGAGGCGCGATGGAGTATACGATCGTCGTGGTTACCGAAGGAAACGATCCATCGGGTCTTCAGTATATTTCGCCCTACGCCGCGACAAGCATCGGTGAATATTTTATGGAGCGGGGCCGGGATGTGCTGATTGTCTACGATGACCTTACCAATCACGCCAGGGCCTACAGAGAGCTGTCATTGTTGCTGAAACGGCCGCCTGGCAGGGAAGCTTATCCAGGTGACATTTTCTATATCCATTCACGACTGCTGGAACGGGCTACGCACCTTGGTGAAGAACGTGGGAAAGGTTCCATGACCGCACTACCCGTTATAGAAACCGAGGCACAGAATATTTCCGCTTACATCCCCACTAACCTGATTTCGATTACTGATGGACAGATCTATCTCTCTCCGCGTCTGTTCGAGCTCGGCGTTCTTCCTGCGGTGGATATCGGCAAGTCGGTATCGAGAGTAGGAGGCAAAGCGCAGCTTGCGGCTTACCGGGAGGTGACCGGTGCCCTGAAACTGGCTTTTTCCCAATTCGAGGAACTGGAAAATTTCGCCCGTTTCGGAGCAAGGCTTGATGAGTCTACCCGCAGGGTGCTGGACCATGGGGAGCGGATGAGAGAGTGCCTCAAACAGGACGAGTTCGAGGCGTTCACCGTGCTCGAACAGATGATGATCCTGATCGCTCTTGCCGCAGGGTGTTTCGACATCGTGCCGCTGGAAAAGGTCAGGGAGGCGAGGAAAGCACTCTGCGATGTGTGCTCCGGACTCGGTGATGCCGTGCAGGAGAGGATTGCCGGAAACAGCGAACTTGCCGAACACGATCGCGAACATATGCTCCGGATGGCGAAAGAGACACTGAAGCCGTTTCAGGGGGAATCATGAGTGAAACCGTTGAAAGTCTTGCCGGAAAAATCGAGAAAGTGCGGCAGCTCGGTTCCGTGGTCCGGACCATGAAGGCGCTTGCAGCTTCGAGTATCAGACAGTACGAGGATGCGGTGAGAGCCCTTGCCGATTACTACCGTACGGTGGAACTCGGTCTTTCAGCGTGCTTGCGGCGCATGGAGACATCGCCGTTTGTCGTGTCCGGTGCGCCTGGGGGAGCGGGGGCGATGGCCGTGATTGTTTTCGGCTCCGACCAGGGGCTTGTCGGTCAGTTCAACGACCTGCTGGCTGATTTTGTCCATGAACGCTGTGAACATTTAAAGGGTGAACTGCATCTCATGAGCGTCGGGGAACGGATCCGGTTTCGTCTGCAAGACAAGGGAATGGAATCCGCCGGCTTGTATGGCGTTCCTAATTCGGTAGACGCAATTACCCCTCTTGTCGGCGATCTGCTTGCAGGGGTCGAGTCTCTCCGGGAAAAGGAGGAGATGCTGGAACTCCACCTGTTTTACAACAGTCCTGAAAGTCCCGGACAGTATCATCCGGTTGCAAAACGCATCCTGCCGCTCGATGAAGTCTGGGTTGAAGGGATACGTGATGTTACCTGGCCGGGAAAGGCTCTCCCGGAAGTTCCGGCCGGACCTGACAGCGCTTTTCGTGATCTGGTCAGCGAATACCTCTTTGTGTCGGTGTTCAGAGGTTGTGCCGAGTCGCTTGCGAGCGAAAACGCCAGCAGACTTG
>JAPHUN010000265.1 GCA_026193435.1 Chlorobium sp. | reverse complement strand
TGTCGTTGGATATATTGGTCAGGTATGCCTCTACCTCTTCAAGAGGACGCTGTATCAATACTGAATGCTCTATCTGCATAATTGCCCTTTCTTTTTTTCAACAGGCTATCAGGCACAATAATTCCTTCTTCATGTCACGAATCGGACCGACATTCGTATCTACATCTGACCGAAACGACCACCAATAGCTCTTTTTCATCTAAACACTCATGTTGTATATTTCCAGGCTCCCTGGCGCCGGGAATACCACTTTATCAACCGTTTATCTCAGCAAATACCATGACCATGCCGAAAAAAATCATGCTGCTTGGCAGCGGAGAGTTAGGGAAGGAGTTTGTTATCGCAGCAAAGAGACTCGGGCAGTATGTCATAGCGGTTGACAGCTACAACGATGCCCCGGCTCAGCAGGTGGCGGATGAACGGGAAGTGATCGACATGCTTGATGGCGGAGCACTCGACAGAGTAGTAGAGAAACATCAACCGGATATCATCGTGCCGGAAATCGAGGCCATCCGTACCGAAAGGTTGTATGAGTGCGAGAAACAGGGTATACAGGTTGTGCCTTCCGCCCGGGCGGCCAATTTCACCATGAACCGTAAAGCCATTCGAGACCTCGCCTCGAAAGAGCTGGGCCTGCGGACGGCAAACTATCGCTACGCCGCATCCCTTGAGGAACTGAAACGCGCCGTTGAGGAAATCGGTCTTCCCACTGTGGTGAAACCTCTGATGAGCTCGTCCGGCAAGGGGCAGTCGACCATCAAAAGCCTGGAGGATTGTGAAATAGCGTGGAAGTATTCGCAGAGCGGCAAACGGGGTGACATCGCCGAAGTGATCGTTGAATCGTTTGTTCCGTTCCATACCGAGATTACACTGCTGACCGTAACGCAGAAAAACGGCCCGACCCTCTTCTGCCCACCTATCGGACACCGCCAGGAACGCGGCGACTACCAGGAAAGCTGGCAGCCGTGCCGTATCAGCGAAACTCATGTACTGGAAGCTCAGGAAATGGCTGACAGGGTCACCTGTTCTCTGACAGGCGGGGGCATCTGGGGTGTCGAGTTTTTTCTCTCAGATGACGGACTGTATTTTTCGGAGCTTTCTCCCCGGCCGCACGACACCGGCATGGTCACCCTGGCCGGCACGCAGAACCTCTCGGAGTTTGAACTGCACGCCCGTGCCGTCCTCGGCCTTCCGATACCGGAAATCGAACTGCTGCGCTCCGGCGCGAGCGCGGTCATCCTCGCCGACAGGAACGGCAGCAACCCGCATTTTACCGGCATCGAGGAAGCCCTCACCGAGCCCGGCACCGACATCCGCATCTTCGGCAAACCCTTCACCCGACCCTACCGTCGCATGGGCGTCGCCCTCGCGTCAGCCGAAACGGATAGCGACATCGAAGCCGTCAAAGAAAAAGCTATAGCCAACGCCGCGAAAGTAAAAGTAGTCTGCGACGAATGAAGGGAAAAGGCAAAATTCAAAAGTAAAAAATCAAAAAGCGCCACACCCACATCCATACAATAGATAGCTTTGGCAGTTCAACAAATCAACGATTCAACGATTCAACAATCACTTATACTTGACGTTTGAAGCACGCCAGCGTCTCGATATGACTGGTATGCGGAAACATGTCTACCGGCTGAACCTCTTCCAACCGGTAATTGGCGGCGCAGATCTCCTTGCCGTCGCGTGCGAGGTTGGCCGGATTACAGCTGACATAGACGATGGTTTCGGGCTGAAGCCGCACCATGGTTTTCAGCGCCTTAGGGTGCATGCCCGCCCTCGGCGGGTCGGTGACGATCACCCTCGGAAAGCCGAACTCCTCGAGGGTGCCGAGAAGCGTATGAAAATCCTTAAGATCGACCCTGTAAAACGAAGCGTTGGAGATGCCGTTTCGTGATGCGTTTTCTGCCGCGTCGGAAAGAGAGCTCTCGACGATTTCAAGCCCTACCGCCTGTCGGCAGCGCTCGGCAAGATAGAGGGTAATGGTTCCGGTTCCGCAGTAAAGATCGTAAACCGTATCATCTTTCCTCAGCCCGGCCATCTTCATGATGCCGTCATAGAGGGCTTCCGCCTGCTTTGTGTTTGTCTGAAAAAACGAATTGGCGGATATGCGGAACTGCAGATCGCCAAGTCGTTCCTTAATAACCCCTTCACCATGAACGAGAAACTCTTTCTCTCCCACTGCAACGGTGTTTTTCCGTGTGGTGACATTGTTAACGATGGTCATCGTCTGACCCGGCAATGCCTCCAGAAGCCGGTCACGATATGCCTTCATCAGCGCGGAATCATACGAGGAAGTAACCAGATTGACCATCAGTTCACCCCTCTCCTCACTGTAGCGGAGCATGAGGTTTCTTAAAAATCCTGTATGCTCCCTTGCCGCATAGGGCGAAAGGCCCTCTTCTAACGCAAACTCCCTGGTTACTGTCAGTGCTTTGTTCATGCTCTCTTTGGCAAGATAGCAGGTATCTATTTCAAGCACTTTCTCGAAATTTCCTGGAGCATGAAAACCGAGTGCGAAATCCTTCGATTTTTCGAGGTGATCCATCTTCAGCTCTTCCGGCATCAGGTAGCGCTTGCTTGAACAGGAAAACTCAACTTTGTTCCGGTAATGCATGATGTCGGGAGCAGGCAGAACCGGCTTGACGGCAATGTCCTGAAAGCCGCCGATATGCACCAGAGCGTCATGCACTTTTTTCTGCTTGTAGCGAAGCTGGGCGTCATAGCCGACATGCATCCACTTACACCCCCCGCACACCCCGAAAACCGGACAGACCGGCTCGACCCGGTCTGCAGATACTGTCAGCACCTTGTCAACGATTGCCTCAAGATAGGCGGGCCTGACTTTGTTTATGGTCGCCTCTATCGTGTCGCCTATTGCCAGCACTCCCCGCACAAGAACGCCTGTACCGTTTTCCAGCCTCCCGAAACACTGATCCTTTTCAGCGATATCGGAAATCGTCAGTTCAATACGCGCGCCCTTTTTGTAGAACTCTCTCAAATTGTTTTCCATCACCTTTGCTTCCCTGCAGTTAATAGTGCCGCGCCGAATACACCGGCGCTGTCCCCCAGTTCCGGTCGTACGACCGGAATATCGAGGGATTCGTTGAACAGATGTTTTTCGATTTCGTGGCGGGCCGCAGGAGAGTAAAGCGCCTCCACGTTGCCGACCCCTCCGCCTATGATAAGTATATCCGGATCAAGCATATTGATCACACCGGCAATCCCCCTGCCGAAACCGCTCAGCAGCCTCCCGATTGTTTCTCCTGCAACAGGGTCGTTCTCTCCTGATCGAGCGATCTCTTGAAGGGATTTCCTCACTCCTCCCGACCGCCTGGCATAGTATCGTTCAAGGGCAGGACCGGAGAGCACCGTTTCCACGCAACCCTTTCTCCCGCAATAACAGGCTTCTCCGTTTTCGAAAAGCCGGTTGTGGCCCCATTCGCCGGCAATTCCATGCGCTCCCCGATGAACGCGACCGTTGCAGACAATACCTCCCCCTACGCCGGTACCAAGAATTACGCCGAAAGCGACAGCATCCTCACGCTGCATGACCGTGCGTCCCGTCCCGAGAAGCGATTCAGCGAGAGCGAAACAGTTCGCGTCATTTTCAAGACGTACCTTTGTCTGCAGAGTCTCTTCAAGATCACGAAGCAGAGCCCTCCCGTTCAGACATGCTGTGTTTGAATTCCTGAGGAGAGCGTTTCGTCTGTCAAGCCTTCCGGGAGTTCCTATCCCTATGAGAGAGGGAAGCTCACAGCGAAGTTCATCGGCCATCATTCGTAACAGATTGTCCACCCTGGAGAGAATATGGCGATAGCCTTCCCTTGCCTCGGTGGGAATCCTCAGGCGAACGAGAGAGCGCATGTTTTCATCAAGCACACAGCCTTCAATTTTTGTCCCTCCCAGATCGATTCCCCAGTAGTGCTTACTCATGGCGTCCCTTTGTTAGCTCAGCAGGCAGGTACTATCATCGCTTCAGCACCCCGGTATGGACAACGTTTTTAACAATCCATGCAAAACAGGTATAGACGATGCCTGAAGAGACTATTCCTATAACAGCTCCGGCTATCACATCTCCGGGATAGTGTACACCAACATACACCCTGGAGTAGGCGACCAGCAGGGCGTAGAGCACCATGACTGCCGTATAGGCCCGATCAACACGCTCTCCCCGGCTGAAAAATATATAGATAGTGCCGGCAATAGCCGCTGTGGTAGCCGCGTGAGAGGAGGCAAACGAGTATGAGCGGGCCTGAGAGAGAAGCAACCGGCACTCTTCCAGCTCGAAACACGGCCGTGTTCTCTGAAAAAACGGCTTGAGCACACCGGAAGCAACCCAGTCGGCACACCCCACAGCAAGCAGCGTCAGCAGCAGAATTATCACTCCGTTCCAGCCTCTGCGCACCATCATAAACAGTGCGGCAAGAAGCATCATGTGACCGGACAGTTCCGGCCTGGAAAGAAACACCATCAGGTCGTCAGCAGCCGGATGAACCAGATTGAGGTTCAGCAGCTGAAAAATCCATGCATCGGCCTGCTGCAGAACATCCATGTGCTTCGTCTATTATTTTTTTCCGCCCTTTTTCTTTTTCTGAGGTTTTTGCCCCTGCTTTTCGAGACTGATCTTAGGCAGATCATCGGCAGAGCTGGTTTTATTGATGTAGAAGGTCTGGGCGATGCTGAAAACGTTGAACATCAGATAATAGAGCCCCAGTCCTGCCGGAAGATTGTTGAAAAAGAGCAGCATCATGACCGGAAAAATATACATCATGGCCTTCATCTGGTCATTGCTCTGAGCCGTAGGCGTAATCTTCTGCTGCAGATAAACCGCTCCGCCCATAAGAATCGGGAAGAGGGCAATGTGATCACCATAGAGCGGAATGCTGAAACCTAAATCGAGAATCGAATCGGGAACAGAAAGGTCTTTAGCCCAGAGGAAACCATGCTGCCGCAACTGAATAGAGGAACGAAACACGTAAAACATCGCAAAAAGAAGGGGCATCTGCAGTACAACGGGCAGACATCCTCCCAGAGGATTGACCCCGGCCTCTTTATAGATTCTTCCCAGTTCGCTCTGCAGCTTTGCAGGATTATCCTTGTACTTCTCCTGAAGCTCTTTCATCATAGGCTGGAGAGCCGACATCTTCTTCATGGACTTCGTGGAGGCCATGGTTAACGGATAGGTCACCAGTTTGATCAGCAGAGCAAAAATAATGATGATCAGCCCGTAATTGGATGTGAGCTTGCTGAGCAGATCGAAAATAGGAAGAATGATATACTCCGCAAACGGGCGTGTCAGCCAGTCCCACCCGAAATCCATGATCTTTTCCAGTTTTACGTCCAGCGAATGCAGCACGTTATAGTCAACCGGGCCGACAAAAAGCACAAGGGACTCGCTGTGTGTCTTCTCATTCTGGGGCAGGGTAAACTTCAGCGCTGCCGTATAGTCTTCAAACTTTTCTCCCGGCTTTCCGCTCCCTTTCAGATAGACGCCGTCTGTAGGCGAAGATGGAATAAGCGACGCCACAAAATATTTTGACCGTACAGCGATCCATCCGGCAACACCTGACTGCTCTTCCCGATATTCTTTTGACGGGTCGCTGGCGTCCAGCTTGAGAAGACTTCCGCCCATATAGGCTGATGCCCATGAGTGCTGCAGCTCATCATCGATGTTTTTTTCTGAATAGAGCAGGCCTCCGTCCCATTCAAGCTGATACTCATTGCCCGGAAGCACACCGTCAAAACCGGTAAACTGCACATCATAGTTTATTCCATAGACATCACCCGTGAAGGTGTAGACAATAGTGATACTTCTTTCAGGGGCCACATCGAGCCGATAGGTTACGGTATAGGATTCTTCACCGGTAAGAGAGACAGTCTTCTGAGTATCCGAAGGCTCGAAGTAGAGATCCCTTGTGTCTATGTTCTTTCCGTCACTGGTCTGGAAAAAAAGAGACAATGCTCCGCTGTCACTGTTTTTAATCAGGTCAAACCGCTCTCTGTTTCCGTTGAGGTGTTTCTTGAGCATCATGGACTTCAGGGTCGCACCCCTTGAGGAGAGCACAGCCGTGAACAGCTCGTTATCGATGGTCAGAAGCTTTTCCTCTCCTTCCGCCGCAGCGGAAAACTCACCAAAGTTCTCAGGAACAGCGGAAACCGCGACTGCCGGAGAGCCCGTGTCGCTTTTTTCTGATGTTTCTTCCACCCCGGTAACATCCGCCGTCATTCTCTCCTGCACAGGCTTATTTTCAGGAGCCATGAACTGCATCCATACAATCATAATAAGGCCTATGAGCACAAGTCCTATGACAGAATTTTTATCCATTATCGCTTTCTTTAGAGTTTAGTTTTTTCCCGACCGGCGGGATCGGGTCATATCCCCCTTTTGAAAAAGGGTTGCAGCGCAGCACACGCCACACAGTCAGCCACATCGCATAAAAGAAATTATGAGTAGTGAACGCATCAAGAGCATACTGTGAACAGGTGGGGTAAAATCGGCAGGAAGGGCCAAGCAGCGGAGAGAAATATGACCGGTAAAC
>JAPHUN010000047.1 GCA_026193435.1 Chlorobium sp. | reverse complement strand
CTCGACCTGAAAGCGGTGAAAAAAGACCTCTATGCGCTGATGACCGATTCTCAGAAGTGGTGGCCGGCAGACTACGGTCATTACGGAGGGCTCTTTATCCGGATGGCCTGGCACAGCGCGGGCACCTATCGAACCGGCGACGGCCGCGGCGGCGGAGGTACCGGCAATCAACGCTTCGCGCCGCTCAACAGCTGGCCCGACAATGCGAACCTCGACAAGGCCCGCCGACTGCTCTGGCCGATCAAGCAGAAGTACGGGAAAAAACTTTCCTGGGCCGACCTCCTGATCCTCGCGGGCAACTGCGCACTGGAATCGATGGGGTTCAAGACCTTCGGGTTCGGCGGAGGACGCGTGGACATCTGGGAGCCGGAAGAGGATATATACTGGGGTAAGGAGGTAGAGTGGCTCGGCAACAAGCGCTACAGCGGAGAACGTGATCTGGAAAACCCGCTGGCCGCTGTGCAGATGGGGCTGATCTACGTCAATCCCGAAGGACCGGACGGCAAGCCGGACCCCGTTGCCGCGGGCAAAGACATCCGCGAAACCTTCGCGCGAATGGCCATGAACGACGAGGAGACCGTCGCGCTCGTCGCCGGCGGACACACGTTCGGCAAATGTCACGGCGTCGGTGATCCGAAGCTCGTGGGCCCTGAGCCAGAAGCCGCTGACATCGAGGAGCAGGGGCTTGGCTGGAAGAGCGGCTACGGCATCGGCAAAGGGGATGAAACCATGACCAGCGGACTGGAAGGCGCGTGGACGCCCGACCCGATTCATTGGGACATGGGCTATCTCGGTATGCTCTTCAAATACGAGTGGGAACTGACAAAAAGCCCTGCAGGGGCTTGGCAGTGGAAGCCGAAAGATGTGGCCGAGGAGGATCTCGCACCGGCCGCCCACGACCCGTCGAAACGTGTGCCGACCATGATGTCCACCGCGGACCTGGCGATGCGCATGGACCCGATCTACGAGCCGATCGCACGGCGGTACTATGAGCATCCCGACCAGTTCGCGGACGCATTCGCGCGAGCGTGGTTCAAGCTGACGCATCGCGACATGGGCCCGAAATCGCGCTATCTCGGCGCCGAGGTGCCGGATGAGGATCTGATCTGGCAGGACCCGGTGCCCGCAGTCGATCATGAGCTGATTAATGATGATGACATCGCGGAGCTCAAGAAGAAAATTCTCGCCTCCGGTCTCTCGATCCCGGAGCTTGTCTCAACGGCATGGGCTTCGGCATCGACATTCCGCGGATCGGACAAACGAGGCGGCGCCAACGGTGCACGCATCCGTCTCGCGCCGCAGAAGGAGTGGGAAGTCAACCAGCCGAAACAACTGCAACGGGTGCTGCACAAACTCGAGGAAATCCGTGATACCTTCAACGGTGAACAGTCGGGCGACAAGCAGGTTTCGCTTGCCGACCTTATCGTGCTGGGCGGATGCGCAGCTATCGAAGAGGCCGCCGGACGTGCAGACACTGACGTGACCGTCCCCTTCACACCGGGCCGCACGGATGCCTCGCAGAAGCAGACCGACACGGAGTCATTCGCCGTGCTCGAACCGCTCGCTGACGGCTTCCGCAACTACATGAAAAAGAGATACAGCGTGTCCGCCGAGGAAATGCTGGTCGACCGTTCGCAGCTGCTGACCCTCACCGCACCGGAAATGACCGTGCTCGTCGGCGGCCTGCGTGTACTCGGCGCCAATTTCGGTCAGTCGCCGCATGGCGTCTTCACCACACGCCCGGAAACGCTCACCAATGACTTCTTCGTCAACCTGCTCGACATGGGCACGGAGTGGAAACCGCTTTCCAAAGAGCATGACACCTTCGAAGGCCGTGACCGCAAAACCGGCGAACCCAGGTGGGCCGCCACCCGCGTAGACCTCATCTTCGGCTCCAACGCCCGGCTCCGGGCAATCGCGGAAGTCTACGGAAGCGACAACACGCAGGAGAAGTTCGTGCATGACTTCGTCGCAGCATGGAACAAGGTCATGAACCTTGACCGGTTTGAGCTTGGGTGAGTCAATTTAGAATGACCGCATGCATTGCAAAAGCCGCCCCCGGTATTCCGGAGGCGGCTTTTGTTTTCATGGAATTGCAGTGCCACCATGTACTATCAAGCGGATTGAGAGGTAATTTCCTGAAGAGAAAACTCGGATAGCATCGCATTCATTTTTGCATGCTCGATTGTCATACTGACAAGGTTCCCTTTCTCATCAACATCAATGAAAATATTTTCACTGATTTCCTTTGTCTCCTGCACATCACAATCAGTGAACTCAATATGAGCTGTGTCTGTATCTGAAAAATATTTTACTCTCATCTCAACATAAAACCATTTTCTGATCCTGCCATCCACCTGCTCCATGGTTTCAATGGGGGATTCAATTGTTCTCGCAATCCATTCATCCTTTATTACAGATCTATCCGGACGCTTTCTCGTGTATTCAAAATATTTGGTAGTCTTCATAAACTATAGTCTTCCTATTGAGAAAGAGCGGAAAAGTATACATCCATTTGCGTTTAATGTTTTTCAACACCTTCTCAAGAGGGACGGCTTTGATTTCGCCTTTTTCATATGCAGCAAACCGTTCTTCGGCTTCCTTTATCCAGACCTTTTCGATTTCCGGATCTGGTTTATCCAGACTGGAGAGAAGTTTCTCGATCAAATGGATTTTATCCAAAGCGTTCAATGCTAAAGATTTTTTCTCGATTTCCTGTATAGTCATCTCATTACTCCGGTGTTTTACAATCAGAACACTAACAGCACAATAAAAAAGTAATTCTGCCTCTCCAACCTTCGGTTTAGCAGTTCCGGCGATTTCTAACAGGTTTGCAGCTCAATGTCGAAGAATCCAGACATGGCGTCCTCAGCAAGTGGCATGAATACGGGCGAACTCAAGCGGACCGCCACCCGCGTCGACCTCATCTTCGGCTCCAACTCCCGGCTTCGTAGCGTGGAACAAGGTCATGAACCTCAACCGCGTCGAACGAGGTGAGAAAACCCGAACCCGCAGCATTCATCGCAAAAGCCGCCTCCGGAATACCGGGGGCGTTTTTTTTGCATCAGAACCTACCTACGGGAAGATAGAACTCAGAAGTTTTGATCTGGCAAAAAAGTATTTACGCCGTATATTGTTTGCGTAACACAAGGGAAGCTGAGAGCAACCTTGTGCACGACATCAAGGACACTGTTTCGCTCAATCAATTTGCAGCGTGAGAAAAATCATGAAGAAGCTCAGACCGAGCGGAGGATACCGCGATACCGCCAGTTTTCAGACAGCCACACTCATTTATGACGCCACCTACTGGTTCTGCGAAAAGTTCATGGACTCACGATCGCGCACCGTGGATCAGATGGTCCAGGCCGCCCGTTCCGGACGCCAGAACATCGCGGAAGGAAGCCGTGCTGCTGCCACGTCGTCGCAGACCGAGCTGCGCCTGATCAACGTTGCAAGGGCCAGCATCGAAGAACTTCTGCTCGACTACGAAGATTTCCTTCGCCATCGGCGCCTCACTCTGTGGACGCCCGACTGCCCCGAAGCAAGAGCTGTTCGCGACGTACCAAAGCGGTTCAGGCAAAAACGGCCTGATCAGGCTGATCCGTCGGATCTTACCGATCTGACGAATCAGCAAAGATGGTCGCTTTACGCTCCCTGGCTTGAACACGCCGACCCAGCCGTGCGTGCCAACGCACTGATCTGCCTGATCAACCAGGCCAATTACCTGCTCGACAGGCAAATTGCCGCCCTGGAGATGGCATTTGTCGAGGGCGGCGGCTACAGCGAGCAGCTTGCAGCCGCTCGTTTAGTCGAACGACAACGCCATACGTGCGATCTGCCCAATCCGACGGATCCTACTGCTCACATCCCTCCATGTCCGCAGTGCGGCAAACCAATGGTATTGCGAACGGCCCAGGCTGGCAAGAACGTGGGCAGACAATTCTGGGGCTGCACAGCCTATCCCGATTGCCGGGGAGTTGTGAATGTCTAACCAAGATCAGACAGATCTGTCTGATCCGACGGATCATAAATATTTACCTCATCCTTGATAACGCTCCCGGTGTTCCTGACTGCCGCAGAGAAGAGTACTGTATACTCGTTCGGGCAGCATGCGTAAAAGCATGGCGACAAGACGCCAGCGACGAGTCACATACACAACCTTTTTCCGCTTTTTCAGCGCCTCGAAAATCTGGCGCGCTGCCTTTTCAGGAGAGGCAACCCAGAACAGGCCGTCACCTTTGGCCATAGCTGTATCGACGAAACCGGGCAGAATATCCGTCACTAAAATCGCCAGTCTCTCCGCTGACGCACGGCAGCGAAGACCCTGCAGATAGTTTGAAACAAACGCTTTGGAGGCGTTATAGGACGGAACCTGCCCACCGCGTAAAGCGGCAATGGAAGAAATACCGGCAAGATGGCCGAAGCCCTGACGACGAAACAAGTCGAACGCAGCATGAGCGATTGCCGCAAAACCGGTGACGTTTATCATAAGAGTCTCCCTTTCCTTTTCCCAGGGGAAAGCCGGATCAAGATAGCCCGTGCCGGCAGAGATGATCACGAGGTCAGCGCCACCAAGGGTTGCGACGAGTTCGTCGAAACGTTTCCGGGCGGCCTCCGTATCGGAGACATCGATCTCCTTAACGCAGGCTTTCGGGGAAAGCGTCGTCCGCAGCTCATTGAGCAGATCGTGTCGCCTGCCGCAGATACCGACTACCCACCCCTCGGCGTCGTACAGAGAGGCAAGAGCCCGACCGATCCCGCTGGTTGCGCCGATGATAATAACTCGTTTCATACCTGAAGAATAGAGATAATTCATGAACAGGACAAGGGGGAGTGGGTAGAGTGGGTAGTGGGTAAAAATAAAAAAGCCCGTCCTTGTGAGACGGGCTTTTATAAATAATCGGCGACGACCTACTCTCCCGCTGTTACGCAGTACCATCGGCTCTCCAGGGCTTAACTGCTCTGTTCGGAATGGGAAGAGGTGATCACCTGGGATATAGTCGCCGTAAACATGCTGTTTACGGATGTCATGCAAACCATCAACGGGACCGAGTTCCCGGTAAACGTATAAACTTTCCTGCCAATGAAGGATACCCATTAATAATAAAAATGGTTAAGTCGATTGGCTTATTAGTACTACTCGGCT
>JAPHUN010000033.1 GCA_026193435.1 Chlorobium sp. | reverse complement strand
ACAGGTACTCGAGTATATCCGCAAATTCGGTCACGACAGCGAAACCCTGAACGTCATCTACGTCATCGACGACTACGGCAAGCTTATCGGAGAACTGGCTTCACGTGAACTGCTGCTCTCCCAACCGGACAAACATGTAAAAGAGCTTATTTCAGAGGAAAAAATCATCACGCTGACCGCCACCCAGGATCAGCAGGAAGCACTTGAAACATTTAAACGCTATGACCGGGTCGCGCTGCCTGTCGTCGATTCCAACGGCTACCTGATCGGCATTGTCACGGTCGATGACATGCTGGATGTCGCTGAAGAGGAATTGACGGAGGATATCCAGAAATTCGGTGGCATCGAAGCCCTTGAAGAGCCTTACATGGACATCCCTCTTCTACAGGTCATAAAAAAGCGGGGCGTCTGGCTTATTGTGCTTTTCCTCGGTGAAATGCTGACCGCTTCAGCGATGGCATTTTTCGAAGACGAGCTTGCAAGAGCGATTGTTCTGGCGACCTTCATTCCGCTGATTATCTCGAGCGGCGGCAATTCCGGTTCGCAGGCTGCCACGTTGATCATACGAGCCCTCGCGCTCGGTGAAATAACCGTCAAAGACTGGTGGAGGATTATGAGAAGAGAGATTCTCTCTGGCCTCGCGCTCGGCAGCATTCTGGGTTTCATCGGTGTTTTCAGGGTTGTTCTGTGGTCGTTCATTCTCGGGTCCTATAACATAGAATGGCTTACCGTCGGCTATACCGTCGGAATATCTCTTGTCGGTGTCGTTCTCCTCGGGACACTTGCCGGTTCGATGCTTCCGCTTCTCCTGCAGCGATGGGGGCTTGACCCGGCAACATCTTCCGCGCCTTTTGTCGCAACAATCGTCGATGTCGCGGGCATTATCATCTATTTCAGTGTAGCCACCGTCCTGCTGAGCGGGATATTGCTTTGAGGATTGTTGAAATCGTTGAACTGTTGCCCATAAGCGAATCATTAACAACTACTACTGAACACTGTGCCAACTGAAAGAGAATCACTCGACTTTGATATTGTGTTCGTGGGCGCCGGCCCGGCAAACCTCACTGCGGCCATTCACCTGCAACGTCTGATTAACCGGCATAATGCATCGGCGAAAAAAAGCCTCGAACCTGAAATTGCGATACTCGAGAAAGGGAGGTATGTGGGCGCTCACCTTCTTTCCGGCGCAATTCTGGACCTTGCAGTATTTGATCAGTTCATGCCCGATTTCCTTCAAAGAGGGTGCCCGCTCGAAGCCGAAGTCACCCGGGAGTCGGTCTGGTTTCTCTTCGGACAGAAAAAAATCCAGATACCCTATCTTCCCGAACCGTTCCGCAACAGGGGCAACAGACTTGTCTCTCTGAGTAAATTCGGAGCATGGCTGGCAGGAGAAGCGGAATCGCTGGGCATCAACATATTCGACAACACCGCCGCAGTTGAACCGGTCATCGAAAACGGCCGCGTAACCGGGGTCATTACTGACGACAAGGGTATAGACAAAGCAGGAAACGCCAAACCCGGAGCGGAACCCGGAATGCGGCTCAACGCAAAAGCTGTCGTTGTGGGAGAAGGTGCTCACGGCTCGATTTTCCGCAAGCTGGATCGTGCGTTCGCTCTTTCGGAAGAGAGCCGGAAGCAGATCTATGAAACCGGTGTCAAGGAGTTTTGGAAAATACCTGAAGGGAGAATCGAGGCCGGTGAGGTCCGGCACACGTTCGGCTATCCGCTGCCTTCGTCGATATACGGAGGAGGCTGGCTCTATGCTTTCTCTGATACTGAGGTGTCTCTCGGGTTTGTCACTTCAGCCGAACCGGAGCGGCCGGAAGTGGATTCCCACTACAATCTGCAGCTGTTCAAACAACATCCGTTCATTGGCTCCATCATCCGGGACGGACAACTGATGCAGTTTGGCGCCAAGACCATTACATCAGGAGGTTTCCATGCTATGCCGAAGCCTTCAGGGCCCGGATTTCTGCTTACCGGAGAAACCGCAGGTCTGGTCAACATGCAGCGTCTGAAAGGCCTTCACCTGGCAATGCAGTCAGGCATTATGGCTGCAGAGACACTCTTTGCGTCTCTGCTGACGGATGACTTTTCAGAAAAAGCGCTCCATTCCTATCGCGAACGCCTTGAAAATTCTGCGGCACACAAAGAGATGCATAAGGCGGGAAATTACCGGCAGGCATTTGAAAACGGTCTCTATACAGGACTCATGCAGGCAGGTCTTTCTTTGAAAATACCCGCTCTCCTGCTTGCTGAAAAAGCTGCAGCTCCAGCAGAAAACAAACCGGATACCGGCAAAAAGCCATACCTGAACTGGATACAGAAAAAAGCCGCATTCAGGCCTGACGATGCATCGACCTTCTCAAAAAGCACCGACCTCTATGCCTCCGGAACGGTACATGAAGAAGACCAACCCTGTCATCTGCTGATAAAAAAAGAGGCTATTACCGATATCTGCCTGAAAAAATGTACTGAAGCGTTCGGTAACCCCTGCCAGCATTTCTGCCCGGCAGGAGTCTACGAAATCAATCATGACGCCGATCCGTTTCTCAGACTGTCGCCTTCGAACTGTCTGCACTGTAAAACCTGTGAAATCATCGATCCGTATGGTAGTATTACCTGGGTGCCTCCGGAGGGAGGAGGCGGCCCCGGTTACAGATCAAGCTGAAATGATGAAGGAAAAAGAACATGTCGTCGTTGGTATTTCCGGAGGAGTTGATTCCGCTGTGGCTGCCTGCATACTCATTGAGAATGGGTACAGGGTTACAGGCCTGCATATCAAGGTGCTGGATCATTCGGATGACAGTCTGCATCTTGAAAAATCTCCATTGATCATCAGTGACCGGAAAGAATTCCGTTTTCCTGTTTTCTCGCTCAACCTGAGCGGCAGCTTTCGAAGGGATGTCATTGACTATTTCCAGCAGGATTATCTTTCCGGCAGAACGCCCAACCCCTGTATGGTATGCAACAAACTGATCAAATGGAAAGGGCTCCTCAAAGGAGCGGATCTTCTGCAGGCAAACCTCGTAGCCACAGGACATTACGCCAGAATTGACCGCAGCCGCGAAAAATGCCGTCTTTTGAAAGGAACTGACAGTCAGAAAGACCAGAGTTATTTTCTCTGGATGCTCAGCAGCGAAGAGCTCTCAAAAACCCTTCTGCCGGTCGGAAATCTCACCAAACAGGAAGTACGGGAGCTTGCCCGCAGGTTCGGTGTCAGAGCCGCGGAGAAAAAGGAGAGCCAGGAGATATGTTTTGTCCCGGATAACGACTACAGGGAAGTAGTGAAGTCGGCCCGGCCCGGCCTTGCCGAAAAACTGGCCGGAGGAGAGATCATCGACACTGAAGGAAAGGTTATCGGCCATCATGCCGGTTATCCATTCTACACTATCGGACAGCGAAAAGGACTCGGCATATCATCCCCGGAGCCACTCTACGTCAACCGGCTGGACGCGGAAAAGAACAGGATCCGGGTTGGCGGCAAAGCAATGCTTCAATGCAGAAAACTGATCGCCGGTCAGATGAACTGGACCGGCATCAGCCCTCCGGAAACATCGACGAGAGCTGACGCGCGAATACGATACCGTGATACCGGGGAAGCATGCACCATCGTACCGGTCGGAAAAGAAAGGTTTGAGGTGATTTTCGACAAACCGAAACAATCGGTGACTCCCGGTCAGGCTGTCGTATTCTACAGAGGCGACGAAGTTATCGGAGGCGGGATCATCGTTGAGGCCTTAAGCGAATGAGTCGGTAGTGGGAAATGACTATTGAATAGTGAATAATGAGGGATAGCCTGGAGGAAGCCGGAAGCCAGAGTTGAGAGACGAGAAGAGAGAATGGCAGGAAATGGCGAATGTCTATTTACTGTTGAATAATGGAAGATGGGTGATTGGCAGGGGCGAAAAATCTTTCGCCTTTTCCGGACAAATTCGTGCTATCTCGCCGTTCAGCCCTTTTATCCTTACCCTCGTCTCTTTGCTCTTGACTCTTTTCTCTCGAAGTTTATCTTCTCCCTGGTCACTGGTCACTTTCTTTTCCCTTTTGCCTTTTTGACTTTTGACTCTTGTCACTTTCTTCACTCGTTACTATCACTTTTAACTTTTAACTTTTGCCTTACTAACTCACCCATGCTTCAGCGAAAACATTCGGAACTTACCTACCTTGACAGTCCTTCGCTGTCAGAAGAGAACAGTGACATCCTGGTTATGCTTCACGGCTACGGCAGTAATGAAAAAGATCTCATACAGCTTGCTTCTCTGCTCGACAACGACCTGCGAAGTATAAGTCCCAGAGCGCCCCTGCAGCTCGCTCCTGAAATGTACGGCTGGTTTCCTCTTGAGTTTACCAGCGAAGGAATCAGCGTGGACAGGGAAAAAGCACGATCGGCAAAGGAAACGCTTCTTGTCTTTCTTCGTCATATTATCGATGAATACAAACCCCCTGAAGGAAAAATCTGGCTCATGGGATTCAGTCAGGGTTCGGTTATGGCTTACCTTTCCGCGCTTGCTGAACCATCCCTCTTTCATGGCATTATCGCTCTGAGCGGCCAGTTTCCCGACCACTCCTCGCTCTTCAACAGGGATCCCGAGCGTTTCAGAACGCTTCCGTTTCTTGTTGTTCACGGGCTCTATGACGACGTTCTTCCGGTATCCAACGGCAGAATATCTGAAGCCTGGCTTAAAGATCATCTGGACTCGCTTACCTACAGGGAGTATGCCATGGGGCATGAGATCAACGCTGAAACGCTTGAGACGATCCGGCAGTGGCTCTCCCGCATGCGCTCCGGGGATGCCGGGAGATGAGCCGGCGTTAGCGTGAAAACAGGTAATTGATGGAGAATGCGTATATTCAACCTTTTATTTTTATGAACGTAATTCGAGACAATGAAGGAATCGCTGGCAAGCTTACTTGAAAAAAGAATACTTGTTCTGGATGGCGCTATGGGCACCTTGATCCAGACATACAAACTCGAAGAAAACGATTACCGGGGAGAGCGGTTTGCCTCACACGGTCATCACCTGAAAGGCAATAATGACATCCTCGTTTTAACGCAGCCTGATATCATTCATGCGATACATTGCGAATT
>JAPHUN010000172.1 GCA_026193435.1 Chlorobium sp. | reverse complement strand
GGGACGCCGAGGATGTCCGCCTGAAACTGCATCAGAAAATTGTTCTCCACCGCTCCCCCGTCGACGATCAGGAATTCGGGAACAACGCCGGAATCCGCAACCATAGCTTTGAAAACATCATGGGACTGGTAAGCAATGGATTCAAGAGCCGCACGAACGATATGATTTCTATTGGCACCTCTGGTCAGACCGACAATGGTTCCCCTTGCGTCCGCGTTCCAGTGAGGCGCTCCGAGACCGGTGAAGGAGGGCACGAGATAGACTCCCCCATTGGAAAGGGCTTCCATCGCGATCTTTTCCGATTCCGCCGCATGACCGATCAGATGGAGTTCATCCCTCAACCACTGCATCACGGCGCCGCCGATGAAAATCGAACCTTCAAGCGCGTAGCAGGGCTCCCCTTCCGCATCTATAGCCAGTGTCGTCAGAAGGCCGTTCTTTGAATGAATGAAACGATTCCCGGTGTTCATGACCATAAAACAGCCGGTGCCATAGGTGTTCTTGATGCTTCCGGGCCCAAAACAGCACTGGCCGAACAAGGCGGACTGCTGATCACCCGCGACCGCCCGTATCGGAACCCCGCGAAGCCGGCTGATGGACTCTACGGTTCCGTACTCATCCATCGACATTTTCACTTCCGGCAGCATGTATGACGGGATAGTGAAAAGCTCCAGCAGATCATCGTCCCATTTCTTCTCTTTGATGTTGTAGAGCAGCGTTCTGGACGCGTTGGTGAAATCGGTGGCGTGCACACTGCCGCCGGTCAGCTTCCAGAGCAGCCAGGTGTCAATGGTGCCGAACAGCAGGTTTTCAGGGTTATCCACCCGACAGTTATCAAGAATCCAACGAATTTTCGTCGCGCTGAAATAGGGATCGATCGGCAGACCTGTTTTTTCAGCGATCATGCCCGCTTCAGCGTCATATTGTCTGCAGAGATCGCTGGTACGCCTGCATTGCCAGACAATGGCGTTATAGACCGGCACACCGGTGGTTTTATCCCAGACGACGGTGGTTTCCCGCTGGTTCGTGATGCCGATAGCGACAGGAGTGGAAGGACAAGCCTCCATGACCGCTCCAACCGTTTCAACAACCGTTTTCCAGATTTCCTCGGGATCATGCTCCACCCATCCCTCGCGAGGGTAGATCTGTGTAAATTCACGATAGCTCCCGGCGATGACTTCGCCCCCGGAACCATAGCAAACGGATCGCGTTCCTGTCGTCCCCTGATCTATAGAGAGAATGCTCATGGAAATCACTTCTGTTTACCGCTGCCGGGCTCATGTATCAGCTTTTCAAGGCAGCTTCTGCAAAGACATGATTCATATCGCATAGCAAGATATTTTCTCACGTCAACCGGAACATTTATAGTGGCACACCAGCAGCTTTCAGAACGACTGCATGTAAATATTTTTCCACACGCAGGGCACACTGCTGTATCGGCTGCCACCCCGTTACTCTGAATATTTTTTTCTTTCATTGTCGTATGATGTTTTACTTCAGAAAGTATCAATATAGGGTCTCTGTTGCATTTTTACGTATATTCCGCGCAGGTTGTGTTCCTGCAAAACAGAGAAAAATCGAAAACATTGCAGGTTTTCAAAGAAAGTATTTTTATACAGGTACATACCTTCACAGGTGGATCTCTCTGTATTGTCCTGAACACTATGAGTGAAAGAAATAAAGGACACCTGAAGATCCCAACAAGCAGACTGTAAGATGAAACAACCGTCACTCATATTTCTTACCGGTTTCAGCGGTTCAGGAAAATCAACCATAGGGCCACTGCTTGCAAATTCACTGGGCTATGATTTTCTCGATCTGGATAAGGAAATTGAGCGTCAGGCTGATAAACCCATCACCCGGATCTTTGCTGAAGAGGGTGAAAACCATTTCAGGGAACGTGAACGCGCGATGCTTGAACGTATCGTCGGCAGAAAGGAACTGGTGGTCTCTCTCGGTGGTGGCGCCTTGCAGAACAACGATTGTTTTTCGCTTATAATCAGTTCCGGAACAATGGTTTACCTGCATTCAAGCCCATTAGTTCTCGCTAAAAGAATGAGCCATAAAACTGACCGGCCACTGATGAAAGGCGAAAATGGCGAACGTCTTTCGAGTGAAGAGATCGAAAAAAAAATACTTGCGCTGCTCGAGCATCGGGAACCGCGTTATAAAACCGCCCAGATTATGGTTGAAACCGATACAAAAAGAATCGGGACAACCGTCGAAGAATTAACAAGAAAAATCGAAAGGTACGTTCGCAGAGCGGAGAAACACCAGAATTCACATTCACAAACAAAAAAGCAGAGTAGAAAGTGAGCGAAATCATCGTCGGCACACCTGTTATCGAAAATATTGAACGGCTGTTTGAAAAACACAATCTGAGAAAAAAAACCGTTGTTCTCTTTGATGAAAACACCAAAGCGCTCTTCGGTAAGCAGATATCGCAAACCCTTCAGAAACAGGGCTTTACCTTTGTCGAAACGGTTGTACCTGCAAGGGAAACCTCGAAAAGCTTACGCACGGCCTGGAAACTATACGGCGAACTGATTGACGCGGAAGTTGACCGAAGCTGGAATCTCCTTGCCGTCGGAGGCGGAGTCGTGGGTGATCTGGGAGGATATATCGCAGCGAGCTTTTACCGGGGAATACCTGTGATCCAGCTGCCGACAACCCTGCTTGCCATGACCGACAGCTCAATCGGGGGAAAGGTAGCGATCAATCACCCTCAGGGTAAAAACCTGATCGGCTTTTTTCATATGCCTGAACTGGTCATGATCGACCCCTCCTACCTGGCATCACTCCCTCCTCGCGAGGTTTACGCCGGCATGGCCGAAGTCATTAAATACGGCTTTATTGCCGACAGAGACTTCCTTACCTATATAACCAGGCACTTCAAGGAAATTGTCGCCATACAGGAGCCTTACATTTCTGAAGCCGTACGAACAAGCGCCGGGATAAAAGCAGACGTCGTCGAGAAGGATTTCAAAGAACAGAGTGGACTGCGTGCCACGCTGAACTTCGGACATACTTTCGCTCATGGTCTGGAAAAACTGGCAGACTACCGGTACATCAAACATGGGGAAGCTGTAGCGCTGGGAATGGTCTGCGCACTGCACCTGTCAGAAAAGCTCGGCACCATCACGCATAGCGAGCTCGATGAAGGACTTGCGGTTTTAAGGAAATTCAGGTTCAGAAGCGGCCTCGTACAGAAAAGGTTCCGGGAGATTCCTGCCGAAACCATCCTCGCAAGCATGCATTCCGACAAGAAAAAGGTTGACAAACAGCTTCGTTTTGTTCTCCTTGAAGGACTTGGAAAAGCATACCTTCACGATGAACCCCTCGACGACAGCATCGTACTCGAAGCAATTGAAGAAGCGAAGAAGAGCTGTTGAGTTGTTATTGCCGGGCTGAATAGCTTGTTAGCTCAAGGGCCAAATAGCTATCCAGCCATTCAGCCATTCAGC
>JAPHUN010000253.1 GCA_026193435.1 Chlorobium sp. | reverse complement strand
CCATAAAAGATGCCATGAGCGACAACCGTACAGATCTGGAAGGATTCGGGGATGAAGCGTTCATCGCTACCGGAGGGCTCTACATCCTGAAAGGAGAATATTATATCACCATAGGAGCGGGAAATATCGATCGCGCCGAAATACAGGAACGATTGAAAGCCGCGGGAAAAATAGCCCTGGACAATCTCGGCCACTAGCATTTACTGCGGGTACTTTCCGGGAAAAGCACAGGCCCGGAAAGTTCTTGCAGGGTTGCATACGTTCTTCCTCTTTGAGAAATGTCAGGGTTTACAAACCCTGCACGGCCTGTAGCCGCTGTCAACAGCACTCTGACGGTTTGAAAATACCGCCTTGCATGTTGAGCAGTTGAAATACCTGCAACCTTCCTGGTGAAAAATCTTACTTTTTGTATTGCCGTGGTAGACTGTTGTGCCATTCTCGGATGCAATCACCGCCTGCATGGACAGAAGCAAGACTACCACCCATACCGCGGCCTCTGTAACGATCCATCGCCTCTTTTGCATACAATCTCCTGCCAAAAGCCTGATAAGAGCATCACGGATTCAACTTCCAGAGAGTGAACGTCAGATAGGAAGCGAAACTAACCCATAACAAATAAGGGATAAGAAGTAAAGCCGCCGTTTTGGACACCGCGCCAAAGAGTACGATAGTCAGGACTATCGAAATCCAGAGTGCTGCAATTTCAAGATATCCCCAGAAAGGCGACTGCAGACCGAAAAACATCGCTGACCATCCAAAATTCAAGAATAGTTGAACCGCGAAAACAATCACGGCCGCCGCTACAATCGGTTTATCAATCCCTTCTCTAACAACCATTGAAAGGGAAACTCCCATAAGGATAAAGAGTACTGTCCATACCGGCGGAAAAAGCCAGCTGGGCGGGTTCCATGATGGCTTGTTCAGGAGTGAATAATACCACTCCGATCCCGGTGCCGGTGTAAAAACGCTTCCTGCAAAACCTACAAGCATACAAAGGGCAATACAGGCAATGAGCAATACTGTAGTATTCATATGAATGAGAATTTCTGGTTGATGGTTACGGGATACTGTTTTTCAGTACAGTTTCATAATAAATTATGAAACAGCTATATAAGTTTCATCACGATAAAGAAGCGCTGCTCAGAAAAAGTAACAGTATGGCTGTTCTTTAGAAGCAATGTCATACTGTAGAGTTCCTGCGGCGAAAAAAAATCAGCACTGAATCATGAAAAAAGATATCCAGGCAATCGCTCGTAGAGCGATTGTCGGGCATGGTGCAGATGCAAGGCTCGGGGGACGCCGCTGTCGTGTGCTGCCGCAATGAAGCAGATGCAGCATAACGGCAATACCATAGGATTTCAGCAAATACGATTTTTCTGCCGTATGGTCGCGCAACCCGCAGGGTGTGATTTCCGGCATATGAAAATTGATCATATAGCATTATATAGTAGACAGTTAACAACAAAAAACAGTTACAGAAATGATGAACCCAGGTAATTTTTTAACCGTATGTCATGAGCAGTGAGCTTGACACAGCCGTAACAGCGGCAAAAAAGGCCGGGGCCATTGCCCTCAGGAAATTCGGGGAACTTGATCTGACTGAGATACATCCCAAAGAGTACAAGGATTTTGTCACAGAAGTGGACAAAGCTTGCGAGCGGAGTATCGCTTCGGCTATTTCCGCCGCATTTCCGGATGACGGGATGCTCTGTGAGGAAGGAAGTGCCGCCAAAGGCTCTTCCGGCAGGAAATGGATTGTCGATCCGCTCGACGGCACCTTGAATTTCATCCATTCCTTTCCCGTCTTCGCAATCAGTATCGCCCTCTCCGATGCCCGTAACGATCTTGTTGCAGGCGTTGTGTATCAACCGGTTCTCGATGAACTGTTTACTGCCGAAAAAGGCACTGGCGCATATTTGAACGGCAGCCCCATTCATGTATCCTCGCGCAATAATCCCGAGCAGTTCCTGATTGCCACCGGCATACCCTTCAAGGAGTATCACTACCTTGAATCATACGTTTCCATGCTCAAGGAGGTCATTCATGACTCAGCAGGAATCCGCAGGGCGGGATCGGCCGCCATCGATCTTGCCTATACCGCTTGCGGACGGTTTGACGCGTTCTGGGAATACAAGCTTTTTCCCTGGGATTTTTCAGCAGGCGTGCTCCTCGTACGGGAAGCCGGCGGCATCGTCACCAGCTTCAGCGGCAACAGCGACGTCACCGAACACCACAGCATTATTGCCGGTACTCCCGTCACACATCCGCTTCTGCTTGAAAAGGCAAAAAAACACTTTCAGGAACATATGTGAAGTGCTGAGTGCTGAGTGCTGAGTGCTGAGTGCTGAGTGCTGAGTGCTGAGTGCTGAGTGCT
>JAPHUN010000143.1 GCA_026193435.1 Chlorobium sp. | reverse complement strand
TTGTCCGTGTTTTTCTACACCTCTGCCGCCACCCAACCACCCGCAAACACGGAAGCCCGGATGGGGTCAGGCGACCTCCGAAGTTTTACGTCCGGATCAGCAAAAGAGCTACCGTACCATCCCCGAATAAATCAGGAATAACGCAACACCGGTGCTCATCAAATGCGCTACAGCGTACAGTTTGTTTTTACGTCCTTTGCAAAAGCTGTGATGTACTCCCATAAGCAGGGAATACACAAGAACAGAGGAGACAATATGTATCATGTTTCCGGCAATAATGTTACGGCCTGTTTACCGACATTATTCAATCAATTACTGTACCAAATAATGTTTTTACACTCAAAACACAGTAAAACACTGCATGCAGACGCAGTATTTTAATATATGAAACAACTGTATCACTATCTACTCTATTCATCTGTTTCATTTTGAGCCCATCAGGCAATCACTCTGAGATCTCCCGCTCCCATCCAAAAGAATGCGTGTACCGGCTGGCCGAAAGCACTCCGGCTTTCCATACACCGAGCATTTCTGAGAGCCTGTGCTTCTCAGTTTCACGTCGGCTCAGTTTGCTTGAAACCCCTATGGAGAGTCCTTTTAAACAGGCCTTACAACACGTGTGGACAATCCGTGCTGAGCACTCCTGTGATGGAATTTTCACATCGAGCGGTCGTCATTTTTCTACGACGTGAATGACACTGTAAGCCCGTCAGCACAGACTGCATGGAACCAACGGGCACTATCATTTGTTTTAAAAAGTATGTGCAAGTAAAAAAAGTGCAGGAACAGAGGTGATGCTGAAAAAGATGATGACAACGAGGTGTATGAATCAAGAGGAGGATACCATGAAAAAAGTTATGGCATTGGCGATGCTTATAGTTATCTCAAGCTGCGCCCCCTAATGGCGTGACAATGATCACAGAAGATACGACAGAGACTACCATCATCAGAAAGATGATAAATACTACAAAGATGGGAAGAACAAGAAATACAAAAAATATGATGACAAGAAGTATAAAGAGAACGATGACAATTCTAAGTACAAAAAGTACAAATAAATAACCGGTTCCTGGTTTCTGAAATCAGGAGCAGACAGTCTGACCAGTTCATTCACGGGAGGAAAAAGTTTCTTTTTATTCAGTGAATGAATTGTTTTTTTTCGACTACTCGCCGTCAAAACCAGACAACTATTTCGGAATAAATCAGGAACGCCACTATCCCGAGCCGCACAAGAAGAACCGACAGAGAGACTTTTTTACTCAGCCTGTTGAGAAAGCTGTAATGTGCACCCAATAGCAGGGAACTCATGATAACAGAGGATATGGTATCGATCATTGTCGTGGGAGTAATGTTAGTGCTTCACGCCTCTTACATTACTATTACAGCAAATAGTATACCAATCGTAAACCACTCATAAAAAAAGGGAAAAAGCGGTTCATTCCGTTCTGCAACAGGTAAACATGCGATTTCTGTCGCACTATCGATATCCGTAAACATCAAAATGAGACAAAAAAGCTTACCGTTATGGCAGATTGAATGCGACTTCCTGCACGAAGTATTTCACCATACGATGGCCAATGAAATGAAAATAATAGCCGCAAAGAAGAAAAAAACGCACTATCTGCGGATACATTGAAAATGCGTAACTGTACTCAAAAAAAACAGTAATGGGTCACTTGACGAAGTATTGCTGAAATGTTATATTTTAAGCAAACGATTTCTCCCATCCCCTAATATTTTCTGAACGAGAGAACATGACTGTATTTGAAAACTATCCAATGGTAATGGAAGCCGGTGCTTTTATACTGGTGTTTGTTGTATTTGGAATTCTCTGGGCCCTGACCAAACAGAAATAGGATATGCACAAGAACTCTTCTCTTGCATTGTCCCGCATCCCGAATTCTTCGCTGGACGAAGCTCAAAATCCTCATGAGCGCTCCAGATTCTGCGCTCTGTCCGCGCTGTCTCAGGCCACACTCTACCGGTAAGAGAGGCCGATAAACAACACCTGTGGGAAACCCCGTCCGATATCCGGTCACGCATCTGATGCAGGCACCCAATAGATTTCTCCATCCTGTAGCGTTACCGTTTTAAACTTCCCTGACCCAAGCAGTCGCACTATCAGGCGTTCGACCTGATCAGGTTCGTCAGGAATGAGTTCATCCAGAGCATGACGAAGTTCGCGATCCTGTAGCGGGTGCCGTCTGGTGATAGCAGTTACCGTTTCGATAATATCGGCGGTATTTTTGAGATTCATACTCCCTTTTACCGGATGAACGACTGTCGCCACCTGTGACAGGACAAGGCGCGCCCTTGCAAGACCCTCTTCAGCAGGAAGTCGAACATCAGACTCGGTTGAAGGCCGGGTAGGAAGCACAAGGTGCACAGTATCAGGTCTGACCTTTTCAAGAGCGGATGCTATATCCTGCAGGGCTTCAGCAGTATCGTTTACACCGGCGATCAGCATGACTTCGACCCAGAGCATGCCGCGATACACCTTGCGGAACTCTACGAGTCCCTCGATATGCCGTTCGTAGGTGAAACCGGGACAGGGGCGGTCGATGCGGTCGAACAGCTCTGGAGAACCGGCGTTCAGGGAGGGCAGCACGGCGTCGGCTTCGAGCAGTTCCTCGCGTACATCCTCTTCGGAGAGCAAAGATCCGTTGGTGATTACAGCTATAGGGATCGAGGTCACCTTCCTGGTCTCCCTGATCAACCAGCCGATCCCTTTATACAGCGTTGTTTCACCGGAACCGACAAAGGTTATCCAGTCAACCGCAGCAGAATCTTCAACTGCCTGTCTGATTTCTTCAAGGATCTCTTCACGGGGATAAAACTCTCGGCGTTCCGTCACATACTCTCCGGTTTTCCCGAGCTGACAGTAAATACAGTTCCAGGTACAGCTTTTCGGCGGCAGCACATCGACGCCGAGAGACTGCCCGAGCCGTTTGGAGGATACCGGTCCGAAAACGTGTTGCATAAAAAACTGTTGAGTTGTTAAACTGTTGAGTTGTTGAACTATTTTCGTACCAACAAGCTCTATGCTATGATGTCGTATCCAACAAAAAGTCATGCCCCCTGTGTAAAAATTATTACACAGGATTGATGCGGCATCCCTCAGCTTTTCCTGTCACTCGTTACTTGTCGCCCGTCACTGTCAAAAAGCAGGGGACGTTGGGCGTGCCGGAGATGCAAGGCGCGGAAAACGAAGCTGTAGTGTACTACCGCGAGTGTTCCGCAACGCCGCAGATACGGTGCGCCCGACGACCCCCTGTCGCTAATCAACGCCGGAGGCCGCCAGCACCTCGGCAATTTTTACTTTGCTTTCAGTCTCGAAATCCTCCTGGGATATCATCGGAAGCAGAACACTTGCCACGCCGAAGGCAAGTATTTCAAGTCCGAAAATAGCCGCATAGGACCACATATAATTATCGGAAAACGCATAGATGACATCACGAATAATACCCGCTCCGAAGTGCCCCATGAACATCGCCAGACTCTGGGCTGTCCCCCAAAGACCTATATAGACTCCGCTTCTTCCCGCAGTCATGGTCATCATCATGGTAATATTGGAAACACTCGCGGCACCAAGTCCTATACCTGCCGTCACAAGGCCGATACGAAGAATGTTCTCATCCAGCATGAATCCTGAAAAAATAATGATCGAAAACCCCGCCATGCCAAACAGGTTTCCTATAAATGCGCCCCTTTTCTTACCTATTCTGTCAAGCAGAAAGCCTACGAGCAGCATAAAGACAAGCTGCATGCCACCCATTGTCGGCCTGAACAGTTTTGTGGTCACTCCGACAGGCATACCGAACACGTCCGCGCCGAAGGGTTCCATAACAATTTCACAGGAAAAGAGCGCAAAAATAGCGACGAAAATATAGAATGCGAACAGTAGCGTTTTCGGCGAGGAATACAGCAGTTTAATTGACTGGCTAAAAGACAACGATTCTTCTGTTTTCCCCCTTTTGGCAACCCTGTTACGTTCTTCTACCCCGACAAAAGCAAAAAGCCCGAAAGCAAGCGCTATAAGCCCTCCGATAAATGCGACGTTTATCAGACGTTCAGGTGAATACACGTCAAGGTAGGTTCCGACAATACGTGCGGAAACAATTGTCGTCAGCACCATCAATGTCCAGCTTGCGGAGGTCACTTTCCCGATATGCTTGTCTCCGACATAATCGGCTATAAGAGCATAGTATGCGGTCGTGGCGACCTGTAGACCGAAACCGAAAACAAGAAAAATAATAACAAGCTTGAATAACCCGACATCTCTCAGCATCGCGGGAATCATTTCCGCGATACCGACTCCCGCAATGGTCACTTCGTAGGCCGCAGCCGGCGCGAGCATGAACGAAAACACACAGCTTATCAGTCCGAGAAATATGTAGGGAGATCGTTTGTAGCCGAAAATATGTGACTTGTCGGACATGTTTCCGGCCCATACCTTCACACCGAATACGGCCAGCAGCTCTTTCAGGCTGATAAGACCGAAAACTATTGTGGAAGAAATACCGAGATCGGAGGTCATGACACGGTTAAGCGTATCATGCAGGAAACCGAGCATGATACCGAACCCCATCTGAAATAGCGCAAGACGAACAAGGTTGAACTGCCTCATAAATTAGACTGATAAATCATTCACCCGGACCAAAAAACAAGATGCGTAATTTACACAAATACAGCTCTTTTCTAAACTGAACTCATGGCAATTCACTCCGCCCGGGCGAGGTGGTGACCCGTCAGGCTTTCTTTATCAGGCTAACGATATAGAGCAAGACAATCGCTCCGACCAATGCAGTAATCAGTGAGCCGATCAATCCGCCTGCGGATATTCCCAACAGACCGAAAAGAAACCCTCCGATAACAGCTCCGACTATACCCACCACAATGTTTACAGGCAGGCCGAAACCTCCCCCTTTCATAATGTTTCCGGCAAGCCATCCGGCTACAGCGCCAATCGCGAGAAAAATAATCAGGCTCATACGCTCCTCCTCCTTTGGTTACGATCCTTGACTTTCAGCGTAAACACGCCATCACTCAACACTACCAATATACTACCCTCTCGGCCAATATGGAAAAGGCGTCCATCAGCTGAGAATTTTTGCTGACGATCTCTCTGCAAGCGTAAAGAGATCCGCTTGCAAATCAGACCGATTTTGGTTATCGTAAAATCAGCAAATCATCTTAGGGGTGCTTGGCGGGCAACGTCCGCAGGCTGAGAATAAACTCTTATAACTTGGCGCAGGTAATGCTGACGCAAGAAAAGATGAAGCATGTTGACACCACGCTTCTCTCTCCTGATCCGGCACAACACCTTCCTTTAGCGTTAAATACAGTATACAATCATGAGTACTTCACCGGATAACCTCTTTTGTCCTGAACAGAACTTTTACGGACCGGATTCAGAAAAAATCTATATCGATGGCTCCCTACACCCCGTCAAAGTGGGTATGCGGAGAATCAAGCTGTCAAAAACCTATACACTGGATGGAGCTGATTTTTCATATTTCCCTCTTTACGATACCAGCGGCCCATATTCTGACCCGTCTGTAACCATC
>JAPHUN010000250.1 GCA_026193435.1 Chlorobium sp. | reverse complement strand
TAGTCTACGTTAGCGGTGACTATATCATTATAGTATTGCAGCCGGATATCGGTATCGTGACGGGGACTCAGATAGGCTTCATAGAGGTAGTCGCCCCCTTCGTCATCAGGCATGACAGAAATGCTGGCAAGACGAGATAGACGCAGTGTTCCTCCGGGGAGGATATATTGGCTCTGTATCGAATCCCCTTCTTTTGTATAGTTCCCGTAGAGCACCGCGCTGAGCCACGAAAATGGTTTTGTCTGCAGTCTGAACTGATGCCTCTCAAGTGCTTCTCTTGTATCGTATCCGAACCCTTGTTCATACCAGAGTGAGCGCTCTGTGAATCGCCAGGCTTTTCCCTGGCCGAAAAGTGAAACATCACCACCTGTTCGACCGTTTGCCTGTGCTCCATAGAGCGCGGCGTTCCAGCCTGAGCCTATCGAAAGAACAGGTCCGAACAGGAAGTCCATGCTTCCTGTTCGGGGATTATGCTGCAGGGCGCTTTCAAGGGTGAGGCGTCGGTTCAGGCCGTAGAGTATATGGCCGAAGCCGGTAAACGAGTTAGAGAAATCGTCATCTTCAAGAACATTTCCCGCGCTTCCTACAGCGCCGTGAACAAGCAGTTCCTGTTTTTCAAAGCTTCTGTTCGCCAGTGACTGGGAGTAGTCAATGATACGCGCAGGCTTTTCCAGAAGCGTGTGTTTGTAAAGATAGACTTCGGTTATCCTCAGGTCGGCGGTCATTCTGACGTTTCTGAAAATAAACCTTCCGTTGAAAGGGATTCTCTGTCGTGCGGCAACATGCCCGTCAAAACGCAGTTCGGCAATTCCGGCAGGCGGACCTGCTCCCTCTATCGTGCGGCGTTGCGTCGAGCCGATGTTCAACAGGACATCGGCGTCAGAGTACTGCGTGTTTTCGAGGTTTCTCATGATGCCCCGGTTATTCCAGGCAAACTGGAGGCCGGTATATTCCAGATTGTTCAGAAGAGTATAGCTCTCGCTGGATCCGGTCCCGATCCTGAGGGCGGTATGACGGCTGAAGTTGGTCCAGTGATAGCGCGAGAGTGAAAGTGTTTCGGATGGATCTCCTTTTCCCATAACATCCCATGTGCCGCCGCCGATACGTCCTCCGGCTTCAAGTTCAAGATAGCTGTTCGTTTCATGTCCAAGCCGGTGCGAGAGGTCACTTTCCAGGTGGAGAAAAGAAAGAGAGCTTTTCGGCGCAGCTATATCCGGGACGATGGCAGCAGGCTTGTCTGTCTTTTTCAGTCCGGCAAGCGGAGTCCAGGGGATAACTATTTTTATCGCATAGAGATAATCGTTGAAGAGCGGATGGACATGAAATGATTCCTTCAGTGTCAGGAGAGAGACGTAGTGCACTCCCTCAAACATCTTCAGTGACTCGGGAGAGAACTCCACAGGTCCGAGCGTGGTTTTTATGGTGGTTTTCGGGACGCTATCGGCTATTTCCGGGAGGCTGGCGTGCTGATGAAACAGGTCGAAAGGGATCCAGATGTCGTCGCCGGTCTCATAACAGCGCTGAATACCCGATGAGCTGTCGTTGAAAAACAGTTCGACAATCAGCGGCTGCTCACTGTATGGGGCTGCCTGCGTGGTCGATGAGTCTGTCGGCATGTCAGCTGCACGTAGCCGGGGGATGCAGAAAACAACAATGCCAAGAGCAAGTAAAACGGCATTGACTCTCATACGACTATTTCATGAACCTGAAGGTGTGCAGGTCGGGTGTCCCGGCAAGGGTATCTTGTATGGCGATAACATACGAACCGCTTTTCTCTATGACGGGCAGAGATGTCTCGATCGTCCGTCTTGTTCCGGGAAGGACAGGAAAGCGGTTGAGAGATCCGTTGCCAATAAGTCCATCCGGTTTTTCGTTCTCTTTACTTTTCGGGAAAAGTTTGTCGTGATTTTTCGTGCCCGGGAAAGCGGCGCTGTTCCATATCGCATACTTCCCCTTGAAGCGTATATGGGCGTTACCGGTGTTTTCAATGTCAGCGCACAATTTGTTGTTCTGCAGGCTGAAAGAGTGCAGTGACCCTTTTTTTACAGGTGAATCAGCAATCGCATAGATTCCCACGCCAATGCGGAAGCGGGTCTTGAGTGTTTGATTATTTTCTGAAGTTGTTTTCAAAGGATTCTCGGAAAAGTAGACGATGGCCCGATACTCACCGGGAGCCGGTTTGACTCGTGGCTGGATGGAGAAGCGGATCGGTCGGCTGCCTCCCGGCGGGACCGTGAACTCGAGGGGGTTGATGGTTATCCACTGGTCCAGAGAGTGCGGGTTTGGCGGAAGCAGCTCTAGTTTATTGTTTTCATCGAGTGTCCAGTTGTGGACGCTGACGTGAACATGAACCGGTTC
>JAPHUN010000077.1 GCA_026193435.1 Chlorobium sp. | reverse complement strand
TATGAGCGATGAACCGGAAAGAGTGGTGGTGATAACCGGCGCGGCCGGAGCGCTTGGACGTGTTGCTGCCACAATGTTTTTTGAACAGGGAGATCAGTTGGCCCTGCTTGACAGGAATGATGACGTGCTTGACAGGACGTGGCACGCTGCTGAACAGGTGTTCTGTCTGCATACCGAGCTGACGCTTGCATCTTCAGTTCATTCCTCTGTAGGGAGTATTATGGAACGGTTCGGTCGCATCGATGCCTTGATCAACATTGCCGGCGGGTTCAGTATGGGCCAGCCCGTTCATGAATCTTCCGAAGAGCTGTGGGACAAGATGCTCCAGGTCAACGCAAAAAGTGTTTTTCTCATGTGCAGAGAAGTGCTGCCGGTAATGCGCAGGCAGAAAAAGGGACATATTGTCAACGTCTCGGCAAAATCAGCTTTACAGGGGGCTTCTTTTATGGCGCCGTATGTTATTTCCAAATCAGCGGTAATACGGCTTACAGAATGTCTTGCCGAAGAAAACAGCGGTGAGGGAGTACACGTCAATTGTGTTCTTCCCAGCATTATCGATACTCCTGCAAATCGAAAGGATATGCCTGATGCAGATTTTTCCGGATGGGTCGCTCCGGAAGCGATAGTCGATGTTATAAAGTTTCTGGTTTCCCCAGCCTCAAGAGCTGTCAATGGGGCATCGATTCCGGTCTACGGGCTCAGCTGACCATTTTCGCAGGCATGGGGACCTCTATTTATTGTCATGAGCGGTTCAAGTGCAAGACGAACGGAGCACAGAAACCGGAGTGTACACAGGGTACATGAGGATTTCGAGCACCGCTCAACGAAGCAATTGAATCGCGGAATAAATAAATAGAGGTGCCCTCAAGTGATGGTTCTCTCTGTAAAAGCATTCAAAAAGTAATCTAAACGGTCTTTTCAGGTTATGAAAGTATACGACACGATAACGCAGACAACGGGAGGTACGCCTCTTGTCGCAATACAGCGCCTGAACGATTCAGGCGGTGGGGAAATTATCGCCAAGCTTGAGTCATTTAATCCTCTGTCAAGTGTAAAAGACAGGATCGGCGTTGCCATGATAGAGGAGGCGGAAAGCAAAGGCATGATTACCGCAGATACCACGATTATTGAGCCGACAAGCGGCAATACCGGTATCGCGCTTGCATTTGCCTGTGCGGCAAAGGGGTATAAGCTGATTCTTACCATGCCGGATACCATGAGTATTGAACGGCGCCGTCTTCTGAAAATATTCGGGGCAGAACTGGTGTTGACCGATGGAGCTTCGGGTATGAAAGGCGCGATAGAAGAAGCCGGGCGACTGGTGGAATCCATACCTCAGGGTGTCATGCTCCAGCAGTTCAGCAACCCGGCAAACCCTGAGGTGCATCGCAGAACAACAGCTGAAGAGATATGGGAGGATACTGACGGCACCGTTGATGTTTTTATCGCCGGTGTCGGTACGGGGGGAACGGTAACCGGTGTGGGCGAAGTGCTGAAAAAACGAAAGCCCGGGGTAAAGGTGATTGCTGTAGAGCCTGAGGATTCAGCAGTTATTTCCGGGGGACAGCCCGGTCCGCACAAAATACAGGGAATAGGCGCCGGATTTATTCCTGAGAATCTCAACAGGGAAATTATCGATGAAATAGTGCTGGTGAAAAATGAAGACGCAGGATCCGTATCCAGACAGCTTGCCCGGGTGGAAGGTATTCTTTGCGGGATTTCTTCGGGCGCGGCAATGTGGGCGGCCCTGCAGATAGCCAAACGTGCTGATATGCAGGGAAAAAAAATTGTTGTACTTTTGCCTGATACAGGAGAACGCTATCTTTCGACCTGGCTGTTTGCCGATGAGTAAGGCTTCAGGTTAACCGGGTCAGTTTTACAACTTTTTAGATCGTGAAAACGGATTATGGGAATACAACGGGTTTATCTTGATAATAATGCCACGACTCCGCTTCATCCTGAGGTGAAAAAGGAGATGGTAGAGGCGATGGACATGTTCGGGAATCCATCGAGTATGCATGCTTTCGGAAGGGAAGCCAGAGCAAATGTAGAACATGCAAGAATAACCGTGGCCGAGTTTATCGGGGCGCATGAGGATGAAATCGTCTTTGTGGGGAGCGGTTCAGAGGCCAATAATACAGTCCTTTCCCTGTTCGCCTGTGCCTCAAACCTTTGCCTGCCCGGTTTTAAAGCCAGGACAACGATCATTACTTCCAGAATTGAGCACCCCTGCGTGCTGGAAACCTCTGAGTGTCTTGCTCACAAGGGTACAACCGTCAAGTTTCTTGATGTCGACCAGTACGGCAGGATCGATATGGATCAGTTGAAGGAGTACCTGACCGATGATGTCGGTCTGGTTTCCGTGATGACTGCAAATAACGAAATCGGTACAATTCAGGACATCGCCGAAATTACCCGGTTGGCTCATGAAAACGGTTCATTGATGCATACCGACGCGGTTCAGGCAGTCGGGAAAATGCCGGTGAACGTCAATGACCTGGGCGTTGATTTTCTGACCATGAGCGCGCACAAGATTTATGGCCCGAAAGGTATCGGGGCGCTTTTTGTGCGAAAAGGCACTCCATATTGTCCGTTTATTCGCGGTGGTCATCAGGAGAAGGGGCGAAGGGCAGGAACGGAAAATACTCTTGGCATCATGGGAATGGCCAAGGCGGTTGAAATGCGTGCACTTGAGATGGATGAGGAGGCAAAACGATTTGCCGTTATGAAGGATGTGCTGAAAAAAGGTATAGAAGAGTCCATCGCTGATGTCTTTTTTAACGGTCATCCGACCAAGAGCATGCCGAACACCCTGAACGTTTCCTTTCCGGGTGCCGAAGGGGAAGCGATTCTGCTCTATCTCGATCTCGAGGGGATTGCCGTCTCTACCGGTTCAGCCTGCGCATCGGGTTCTCTGGATCCTTCGCATGTACTTCTTGCAACCGGTTCGAATGCGGAACGGGCTCATGGTTCGATACGAATAAGCATGGGAAGGGAGACCACGATGGATGAAATCACCTATCTGCTCGAGGTGCTTCCCGGCATCATCGGGAGAATAAGAACAATGTCAACAGCATATATAAAGGGAGAAGAACATGTTGCAGCCAAGTGAGTGGGTCTATACCGATACATTGAAAGAGCATTTCATGAACCCGAAGAATATTCTTCAGGGTGAATCTACCGATGAGTTTGACGGGGTCGGCATGGAGGGGAACCTTTCCTGCGGAGATCAGATGATGGTGGTGATCAAGGTGGATAAAGAGACCGAGGTTATTGCCGATTGCCAATGGAAAACCTACGGTTGCGCGAGTGCTATAGCCAGTACATCCATTCTTTCCGAAATGGTCAAAGGGATGACGCTCGATCAGGCGTTTGACATTTCACCCAAGGATGTCACCAAAG
>JAPHUN010000251.1 GCA_026193435.1 Chlorobium sp. | reverse complement strand
TCAGTTACTGATCTCTCGTGTGCCTTATTCCAGATTCATCCATCGCATGACGCCGAGAGACATAACGCTCAGTATAAGAAATCCCGCGATCAGCGGCAGAACGGTTCCATTATAGCTCTGGCCTATCACCGTACCGACTGACAACGCGATGAAGGTCGAGAGGGAGCCGATTGTCGATGCTCCGATACCCGCAATGTGCCCGACGGGTTCCATTGCCAGGGTGTTGAGGTTTCCGAACAGGATACCGATGGTAAAAAAAACAGGCAGAAGGTAGAAGAGGAAAGCCCAGAGGGGAGGGTGCCCGTTTTGCGTCATTGCCGCGACGAGAAACAACCCGGAGAGCACGGCAAGGGCCTGCATCGCATGATGGACGAGAGAGTGCATTCTGAAGAGCATGACGAGTTTTGAGTTCAGCAGGGTCGCTGCACCGAAAGCGGTGGCAAGTATGCCGAAGTAGAGCGGGAAATCTTCTCCGAGCCCATACTGTATCTGCAGGATCTGCTGAGAGGAGTTCAGGTATCCGAGAAAAGAACCGAAGACGAGGCCTGAAATGATGGTATAGGCTAATGACTGCCGAATACCCAGTACTTCACGGATGGCTGTCACTATTCTTTTGATGGTAAACGGGATGCGTTTTTCCCTGCTCAGGGTCTCTGGCTGGCGTAATGAGAACCAGGCGAGCGTGAAGAGGGAGAGAAACAGTAAGATGCCGAAGATGGCTCTCCATCCGGACGCGTTAAGCATGGTTTGCCCGAGAGCAGGTGCGAGAATCGGGATGAGGATAAATATTGTCATGACAAAAGACATGACGCGCGCCATTTTCGGTCCCTCGTATTGATCACGCACGATTGCTATGGAAACAATGCGCGTGCTTGCGGCTCCTACCCCCTGAAGGATCCTGCCGGAGAGCATCATGGTGAAGCTCGTGGCGAAGAGGCAGAAGAGCGTTCCTGTGATGAAAATGCCGAAACCGGTATAGATCGCGGGCTTTCTGCCGGCTGAATCAGACATCGGTCCGTAAAGAATCTGTCCGGCCGACATGCCGAGAAACAAGAGAGAGATGACTAGCTGGTTGGTGTTTTCCTGCAGGACGCCAAGTTCACGGCCGATCGCAGGAAGGGCAGGGAGCATGGCATCGATAGAAAGCGCGGCGAGAGACATCATCATCGCGATAAGCGCGACAGATTCTCCGAATTTCACGCTATTCCTCCTTTTTTTACTGGACATTCAGATCACGCCCTTTGTAGAAGTCGATCTCTGCGTTGAAAAGGTATTTGCAGAACCATGTGAACTGCCCTGTGTGATGACTGAGGTGTTCGGTAGCATGAATGAGGATGCCGTAGCCGGTATATTGGATGCCCTGTACGGTATACGTACGGGTAAGTTGTTCATTTTTAAGCGCTTGGATAACAGCAGAACATTCCTTGATGGTTGTATAAAGCATTTCACTGAGCGTTTCTCTGCTTGTGCCAGGTTTGTCGCAGAACTCCTTGGCGCGTTGGCGATTAACGGTATTTCCTCCAAGTGTTTTGAGGACGTACTGGTTGAGATTACCGATCACATGAAGAACAATGTTGCCGGGACTTGAAAGGTTCGGGGCGAAATCGGTCCAGAGCTTTTCGGCGTCAATGGTCTCAAGGCATTTGAGGAGACGTTCAGCAATAGTGAGCAGGTGTTCGTTGATTGAATCGCGGAATAGGTGATGCATTGTGTGACGCAGGGTTCTGTGGTTATACTGCCTTATAGTTAACTAACGCAATTTTATGAAATTTCAGCACACCGTGTATTTGCCGAGAGCAAGCTGTTCGATGAAAACGCCTATGTAGGCAAGTTCAACCTGAATGATCAAGGCTACCGCTTCGCGAATATCCTCAAGGAGTGCTCCCTCCTCGAGGATGAGACTGGCCGACGCCTGCAAAGGTTCATCAATGGGTTTGCCGATCTGACTGCAGAGATACACGGTAACTTCCCTGACGCCGGGAATCTCTTTATGAATGCGTCGTGCTATTTCATGGCTGAGGACGTTGTAGATTTTGCCGACGTGGTTTACCGGGTTTTTTCCTGCAGCGGCTTCAAGGGTCTGAGGCCTGTTGAACGCGATGATGCCGTTGACGCGATTGCCCCGGCCGACCTGTCCGCTATCTGCGCTTTCCGCAGAAGAGCCAAGCACGGTAAGGTACATTCCCCCTTCCCCCCGTTCAGGGTCATCGAGCGTGTTGATCCTGACCGTGACCTTGTCGATCGTGTTCTGTTTGCACTTTATGAACTCTGTCAGGTTATCCTGTATGATCTGCTTTTTTTCAAAATACATGGCTGCGTTGTGTATATAGCGGTCAACAAACGCGATGGCAACGGTGAGCGTAAGATCCCGGTTTTTTCGCAAGGCCATGATCTTGATATCCTTTCCGGTTTCAGGATAGGCATGTTTGAATATGTTCGAATTGAGGTACTGCTCTGCTGCAAGTACCAGCCTTTCGGTTTCGCTGAGAGGGGCGTATCCGACGCCGACCGATGTGTCGTTTGCCCCGATGACAGGACGCGCAAAAGCATCGGTGAGTTCGGGTGACCCCGGTTTGATTTCGTTCTGGTAGAGGAGGTTGATTTCAGGGTCGATGAAACGCATGTTTTTTGCAAGCCATTTTTTTGCTGCGGCTTCGGCAATTTCGCCGACAGGTATAACCGATCCGTTGCCGGTATAGGTCGCGCGGTCTCCGAAGATGATTTTCATCGGTTCGATTACTGTACCTCCTCCTGGTTTCGGCAGGGTTTTTCCGGCAACCAGCATCCCTTTGTCTATGTTGTGGTGCAGGATTTGCCCGAAACGATTTGTATACTCCTTGCAGAGCTCAAGACAGACTGCTTCCATGATCAAATCACACATGGTGTCGGGATGGGCAATTCCTTTTCTTTCTACAAGCTCTATCTGCTGCTCTTCCACGGGGATGGAAAATGCCTGATCAACGATAATATTTCTCTTTTTTTTCATGGGAGCGTTACGAAATGAATGGTAAATGCGGTTCTTTGTGCATGGTTTGGAAAAACCGATTGGAGAATTACTTCTTACTGTAACGGGTATTTGTACCTAAAATGTTTCCCTGGAATCAGTCCGGCCTGAGTCTTGATTCTTTATTGCATTTCAGCGTTTCAGGGAATGGAAAGTACTCTATTCCGGTTGTTTAAAGGAAGACAACAAAACAAGTACCTTATGAAAATAGGCATTTCCTGCCATCACACCTACGGCGGAAGCGGGGCGGTGGCTACCGAACTGGGTAAGGCCCTGGCAGAACGTGGGCATATCATTCATTTCATCAACCGTTCTGCGCCTTTCAGGCTGGGCGGATTCACGAAGAACATCTTTTATCACGAAGTTGAGGCGATGCATTACCCGGTGTTCGAGTGCCCGTTTTATTCACTTGCCCTCGCGACAAAAATCGCCGAGGTGGCAAAGTACGAAAAGCTGGACGTGGTGCACGCACATTACGCGATACCACACGCGCTGAGCGCCATGCTTGCCCGTCAGATGCTTGAAGAGTCCTGTTCAGAGGCGAAATGTTTCAAGCTGGCCACGACACTGCATGGTACCGATATTACGGTTGTCGGCGCTGACAACAGTATGCATGGCGCTGTAAGGCTGGCTATCAACAAGTCAGACGGGGTGACAACGGTGTCTGAATATCTGAAAAGGGAAACTGTGAGGCTTTTCAGCCCTAAGCACGAAATCGAAGTGATTCCGAATTTTGTCGACACTGAACTGTTTCATCGTCAGTCGAATAGTGCGGAAATCCGTGAACAGCTCGGGCTCGATGGTGAAAAGGTCTGTATTCACATATCCAACTTCAGGCCGGTCAAGCGGATCCGTGATGTCCTGAAAACCTTTTACGCTGTTGTGCAGAAGATCCCGGCGACATTACTGCTTGTTGGCGACGGTCCGGAAAGAAGCGAGGCTGAAGTATGGGCACGGGAGAACGGTATTGAACTGCATGTGCGGTTTCTCGGAAAGATAGATGATATTGTTTCCCTGCTTTCGGTTTCAGACCTGATGCTGATGCCGAGCAGCGGAGAGTCTTTCGGACTTGCCGCTCTTGAGGCTATGGCCTGCGGTGTGCCGGTTATCGTAACCGATACTGGCGGCTTTCCCGAGTTTATCTTGAACGGCAAACACGGTTATCTCGTCGAGCTTGGCAATGTCGGGCGGATGTCTGAAAAGGCGCTTGAGCTGTTGACCGATTCCGGGAGATGGGATACGTTTTCCCGAAACTGTGTTGAACAGGCCCGGAAATACCATGTTTCGACGCTGGTTGAACGCTATGAGGCGTTTTATTCACGCCTGCTGGAGGAAAAGCGTTAAGGCGGAAGGCAGAAGGAAAAAGGCAAAAGTCAAAAGGCAAAAGGCAAAAGGTGAAAGTCAAAAGTCAAAAGGCGGAAGGTCAAAAGGAAAAAGGGTTGTTGGCAGTGTTCAGCAGGCAGTTTGTGCTGTGTGTACTGGAGACTGCACAAACTGCCTACTGAAGACTGTTTCTTCAGTATCTCTTTGTGGGGAGCAGAACGGTACGGTAGTTGTCGAGATCTTCAAGAACCTGCCCGGTGCCTCTTGCTACCGCGGTCAGAGGGTCTTCGCTGATATGAACCGCGAGCTTGGTCTCATCATGAATTTTCTTGTCAAGATCCTTGATGAGCGCACCACCTCCTGCAAGAAAGAGACCACGGTCGAGAATGTCTGCTGAAAGCTCGGGTTTGGTAACTTCGAGACACTTTTTTATCGAATTGATGATCTGGCTGATAGGGGTTGTTATCGCTTCTCTGATAGTGGGGGAGTTAATCTCCCGTTCTTCCGGCAGGGCGGTGACGAGGTTTCGTCCTCTGACGGTCATGGTAAGCTCTTTATCCAGCTTGTATGCCGATGCGATGCGGATTTTGACCTCCTCGGCAGTTCTTTCCCCGATAGCGAGATTGTAGGCTTTTCTGAAATGACGTATGATAGAGTTGGTAATATCGGTTCCTGCAACCCGGAGTGATTCTCCGGAAGCAATACCTCCCAGTGAGATGACTGCGATTTCTGTTGTGCCCCCGCCGATATCGACAATCATATTGCCCATGGGTTCCTTTACATCCAGTCCTATACCTATTGCAGCAGCCATCGGTTCAGCGACAAGATAGACCTCTTTGGCGCCAATATGTTCTGCGGAATCCCTTACGGCTCTTTTTTCAACTTCCGTGATTCCAGAAGGTATACCGATAACCATTCTCCGTATACCAAACGAAAACTGGCTTTTTGTTTTTTTGATCAGACCCTTGATAAGCTCCTCTGTCGCTTCATAGTCGGCAATTACACCGTTTGCAAGCGGTTTGATGGTGACAATTCCCGGATGTGTTTTTTCATGCATCAGGAGTGCGTCCTGACCTATGGCAACAACCTTTCCTGTACTGCGTTCTCTGGCAACAATGGAAGGTTCATTGAGTACAACCCCTTTATCGCGAATAAATACAAGTGTATTTGCTGTTCCAAGATCTATGGCAATGTCTCTGAATAGATAACCAAAAAAGCTCATGTCGTTCCTTAATGTAAATGTGTGTGTCGTATCGTTGTTTGACCTTGCGTGGTGTAGGTAGGGAAGGCGATTCACGTGCGCTTTCACTGAAAAAGAAAGGTAGGTAATGGAACAGTTATTTCAAATGAAAATCGTTTTGCGGAAACGAGTTTTTTTCAGTACAGTGCCTTCAGGGTCAGGGATGTTCTGTTTCTTTAAATTGCCTGTTTGTTTACATTAGGTGAAGAACTTCGTATCGTGAACCATATAAAGAAATCGTTCAGTGTTAAGGTTGTTTACCTATGCCGGGGAAAAATCACTTTTGCGGCGTCATCTGAGCCGTAGCGTTGCCTGTGAACCGGAAGTCCGTCAGGTAGTTCAGGAGATTCTGAAAGACATACAGGAGAGAGGGGATGAAGCGCTTTTCAGGTATACCCGGAAGTTTCAGGGTTTCCAACCGGGTGAAATCACCGTATCGTCTGAAGAGATTCGTGAGGCATATGAGCTTGCGGACAGGGATTTTATCGAGATCCTCGAAGAGGCATACAAAAACATAACAGCGTTTCATGAACTTGAGACAGAAAAGAGTTTCTTTTCCGAAAAACAGAATCGTGTTATTCTCGGTCAGCGGGTGACGCCGATCGAACGAGTGATGCTCTATGTCCCCGGAGGAAAAGCGGCCTATCCATCTTCTTTACTCATGAATGTCGCGCCTGCCAGGGTTGCCGGTGTTCCCGAGATTTATCTCACGACTCCGTGCGATGCCGATGGGAAAGTGAGTCCGCATATTCTTGCTGCTGCTCATGTGGCGGGTGTCGAGATGATATACAAGTTTGGTGGAGCACAGGCTGTTGGAGCGTTTGCTTTTGGTACTCAAAGTGTTCCGAAGGTCGACAAGATTACAGGGCCCGGAAACAAGTATGTGGCT
>JAPHUN010000246.1 GCA_026193435.1 Chlorobium sp. | reverse complement strand
TCACCCACGGAAGCTGCTGCCATAGGTGCGTTCGGCGCCTTGCTGTTGACCTTTTTTCAGCGCCAGCTTTCACGTGATGTTTTGAAATCGGTGATGCGGGAGACCACATGGCTGACTTCGATGGTGTTTATCATTCTTGTCGGGGCAAGCGCATTCAGTCTTGTGTTCAGGGGGATGCACGGGGATCGCTATCTTTCCGAGATGATTGTTCAGGCAAATTTTCAGCCTGAACTGTTTCTGGCTGTTGTCATGATCGGAGTATTTATCGCAGGGTTTTTCATTGATTTCATAGAGATCATTTTCATTGTGGTTCCGGTGGTCGCGCCGATATTCACGGCTTTCGGAGTCGATCTGTTATGGGTGGGGGTGCTGCTTGCCATGAACCTTCAGGCCTCTTTTCTGACACCCCCTTTCGGTTTTTCACTCTTCTACCTCAAAGGCGTTGCTCCGAAAGAGGTGACCACAGGCCATCTCTACCGGGGGATCATACCGTTTATCGTTATCCAGCTTTTCATGCTGGTGTTGATCATTCTGTTTCCCGAGCTGGTAACCTGGTTGCCGCAAGTGCTCTCGGGAAGATAGTATGCGGTCACCGGTATCAGTCTTCAGTCTTCAGTCACCAGTCTTCAGTTGGCAGTCCTCAGTTTTCAGTTTTCAGTTGGCAGTTGGCAGTCAGAAAGAAACGGGCGGGCGGGGGCAAATAATAGTTCGCTCCCGCTCGATAGTCGCTGGTTCTTTTCGGAAAAACGGCTCTTTGGTTTACAATTTGTTCGCATAGTAGATTCTTTCTGAAATATCCGCCCATGGCGTTATCTGCTTGCGGAAAGAGGAATATGCGTCGTACACCTTTTTGCTTTGAACGTCGTTGCTGACAATCTCTCCGATAACCTCTTCCGAGTAGGTGCGTAACTGCTCAAGCACTTCTGAAGGGAACGCTCTCAGGTCGACGTTTTCTTCATTGACAAGTTTCTGCAGGTAACGATTGTTCTGGGCTTCGAACTCGCAAAGCATCCAGTAATGTACTCGTGCAGCTGCGTTACGGACAATCTGCTGCAGGTCAGAGGGTAGTTGTGAAAAAGCGCCTTCGTTGATAAAGAATTCAAGGTTCGTCCCAGGTTCGTGCCAACCGGGGTAGTAGTAGTAACGGGCTACTTTGTAGAATCCCATCATATAGTCATGGTAGGGTCCGATCCATTCGGTTGCATCAATCACGCCTCGTTCCAGATTGGTATAGATTTCACTGCCGGACGACAGTATGGCGGATCCACCGGCTTTGGAGATTACTTTGCCTCCAAGTCCGGGAATCCTCATTTTAAGGCCTTTCAGATCGCTGACGGAATTGATCTCCTTGTTGAACCAGCCGCCCATCTGTATTCCGGTATTGCCTCCGCATAAAGGAATCAGATTGAAGGGAGCGTATATTTCTTCCCAGAGTTCAAGTCCTCCCCCGCTGATGATCCAGGCGTTCATCTGCTGTGGATTCATCCCGAAAGGAACAGCCGCGAAAAACTGTGCGGCAGGAACTTTTCCCGCCCAGTAGTACGACGCTCCATGGCCGATTTCAGCTGTTCCCTGGCTGACGGCTCCAAAGGCTTCGAGCGCCGGGACCAGTTCTCCTCCGCCATAGACCTGGATATCGAGACGTCCTTCCGACATTTCCTTTACCCATTGAGCGAACAGCTTCGGTCCATCCTGGAGCACGGGCAGCGTAGGTGGCCATGTTGTCAGCATTTTCCATTGAAAATGCTTGCCGGTGTGAACGGCAGGTGCTCCGTCAGCAGGTGACGAAGATGGCTTACTGCATCCTGCATTGAGTAGGGGGGTACTCAGTGCAAGCGATGCAGTGCAGGCCTGAAGCGAACGTTTCAGGAATTTTCTTCTGGGATTGTCTTGCATAGGGTTTTGTGTCGTTTGGATTATCATCAATAACGTTTTACAATAATGTAAAATACTTTTCTTGTTCATGGAAGGGAAGATGCAGGGAGGCGCTATGTGTTAGGTGTTAGGTGGAATATGAGGAGACGGGAGGTTGATGATTTGTAGGGGCAGGCCTCTGTGTCTGCCCGCGGTGACTGGGGAGGCGGGACAGATTTCCCCCCTGTCATTCCCGTGCCTGACCCGTGAAATCTGAGCATCTATTTTACAGGTCTTACACGGGAATCCAGTCTTAATGCCAAGGTTTCGTATGGATGCCGGATCACCCTGTGTAATACTATTACACGGGGCGGCATGACTATACCGGGGGGGGCCGG
>JAPHUN010000226.1 GCA_026193435.1 Chlorobium sp. | reverse complement strand
TAGGAAGACCGAAAATATAGCATTAATTTTTGTATTGCTCTACGAATTTCTGATCTTTCTTTAATTGTTCCTGCAACGCCTCAAATGAAGGAAACTTCATTTCATCCCTTACTCTGTCAAGGAGATGAAAGGTAAGGCTCTTTCCGTATAATTCCCCCTGGTGGCCAAGAATATGCGCTTCACAAAGCGGTGAAGATCCTTCAGAGACCGTAGGCCTGAGTCCGATATTCATCATGGCTTTGAACACTCTTCCGTCGATGATCACCGTCGCGATGTATACCCCGTATTTCGGCAACAGCTTGTCTGAACTGCCGATCCGCAGATTGACGGTTGGAAATCCGATCTCCCGTCCTTTTTTCTCGCCATGAACAACGTCACCTGATATCAGATACGGTGCCCCAAGAAACAGGTTAGCCTCCCTGACCCGTCCTTCGCCAAGAAGGGCGCGTATCCTCGTACTTGAAAAGTGCTCGGCTTGAAGACGAACCTCGTCAACGACCAGAACATCAAACCTTTTCTGCTCCGCCATACGGCGCAACGTACTTACTCCTCCTTTTCGATCGTGCCCGAAACCGTGATCGTATCCTATGACAATTGTTTTTGCCCCGATGCTATCCAGAAGAACCTGCTGAATAAACGATTCCGAGCTCTGTGCCGCAAAAGAACGGTCAAAGTGTACGACAAAAAGCCAGTCTACCCCAAGTTCCTCTATCAGAACAGCCTTTTCCTCAAGCAGCGTCAGGAGCCGGATCTGCCCGGACGGATCCCGGTTCACAATCTTTCTGGGATGAGGCTCAAAGGTAATCACAACGGCTCGAAGACCCCGGGCTGAGGCGGAGGCAACCATTTGAGATATTATTCGCCTGTGACCTGCGTGAACACCGTCATATGAGCCAACGGTAACTGCTGAGGGTTCAGGCGCAAAATCTATTTCTTCTCCGGAATAGTAATCCCTTACCCGCCTGTCCTTATAGAGAACAACTCGCATAAACAGTCTACTCTGCTAAATCGTTTGCTTCACGCTTGATACGTGCGACGGTATCGACAACACTTCTTGCATCCTCAATTCTGTACTCACCGATCGCAACCCTTCTCAACGAAGAAAGATATCCCCCAACAGCAAGATTTCTCCCTAAATCGTCGGCAAGCACCCGTATATATGCTCCTTTGGAAACATTCGTTCTGAAACGAACAAAAGGAAGGTCTATAGCGGTGATCTCAAAACTGTTTACTGTTATCTCACGTGCTTTTCGTTCCTTAATATCCTGTCCCTTTCTGGCAAATTCATACAATCGCTTTCCCTGATGCCATACAGCCGAGTACATCGGAGGCTTTTGCATACGCCTGCCTTCAAGTCCGGCAGCCGCGTCTTGTATCTCTCTGTCCGTAAGATGACTGACGCTGCACTGTCCATATTCAGGCAATTCAGCATCGAAACTCTCAGTCATCACTCCAAGCTTGATCACCCCTTCATAGGTCTTGTCCAGAACCTCGAGTGACGCGATCTGTTTTGTTTTTCTGCCGGTCGCAAGAATAAGCAGACCACTGGCCTTTGGATCAAGTGTACCGCAATGCCCGACTTTCCTGCGAAGCCCCGAACCGGTATAGGTGTTACGAATTTTTGCCACAACATCAAAAGATGTCCATTCAACAGGCTTGTCAACCAGGAGAAAATCACCGGTTTGACTTACTGTTGAGAGTTTTTTCTCTTCAATCATTGCCACGTCCGCCTTACAACTCTTTTATGCGACCAGAATCATTACAACCATTGATACCGGACCGGGCAGAAGAAAGAATGACGGTATACTTCCCGCTCAGGATCACTTTGAGGTGCCAAGAGCCTGTTTGATCAGCATATCTATTCTTTCAGCCTTCTCGTATAACCGGTCTTCGTAAAATTCCAGTTCCGGTATCCGGCGGAACTGGTGTCGTATCTTCGCGGAAAGCAGCTTTCGAATGTATCTGGTCTCATTCTGCAGGTGTGCAATGGCTGTTTCACGCTCTTTTTCACTGCCTATAATGGACACGTATACCCTTGCGATCCCAAGATCAGTTGTAACTTTAACCTGCACGACCGTCATAAGGGGTCCACTTCTGGGAAGCTCTTTTTCAAAAATCGCACTCAACTCCTTTTGCAGCAGAGAGGCAACTTTTTCGGTACGAATCGTCATGTGTCAAAATCTATAGTTCAGGATTGAACGGCACTATTTCTCGAGTAAACCGTTCAAGTGAGTATGTTCATACCTAAGTTGATCGATTCAATAGATGCTAAAAACTGATAAGAGTTTTTTTGTTAATCTTTTATACGTTGAAACACATCTGATGTAAACAAACTCATTGGGTGAACGCGAAAAAGATCAGAAATCTGCATCTATTGCATCCCGTTGGGATTGTCGATCATACTGCATCTTCTTTGTTACAGAGGACTTGCGGTAGTTCACTACAGCGGCGTTCCCTGCGCCTCGAATCTACAGCATGATCAGTAATCGCTCAATTCAGGTCATAGTTTTCGTTTCTTTTCAACAATTCGATATCCCTCAACAATATCACCAACCTTGATATCACTGTATCCCTTGAGGTTCAAACCGCATTCATAGCCTGCATCAACTTCCTTGACATCATCCTTGAAGCGTTTGAGGGAATCGAGTACACCGTCGTAGATCTGAACCCCATCACGTAAAAGCCGTACCTTGGAATCACGGAATACTTTTCCTTCAAGCATATAGCAACCCGCGACATTGCCGATTTTCGGAACTTTGAACACCTGGCGTATCTCAAGAGAACCGATACTCTCCTCATGAAGTTCAGGAGAAAGCATCCCTTCGAGGGCCTGCTCGATATCCTCAATCACATGATAGATCACACTGTAGAAACGTACATCAAGATCCTCTTTTTCTGCAAGTCTCTTCGCGTTCACATTGGGCCTGACCCGGAAACCGATGATAATCGCGTCGGATGCCGCAGCAAGCAGAACATCCGTCTCGGTTATCTGACCTACACCCTGATGAATAATCTGCACCTTAACCTCATCGTTATGGATCTTCATCAATCCGTCGGCAAGAGCTTGTATAGAACCGTCTGTATCGGCTTTGAGTATCACACTCAACTCCTTCATCAGCCCCTCCTTGATCTGGCGGGCTATACTGTCGAGCTTAACACGGGTACTGCGCCTGAACTCATGTTCACGGCGTATTATCTGTCGTTTCTGCGCTATTTCCCTTGCCTCCCTGTCGGAATGCATTACCGTAAACAGGTCACCTGACTGCGGCAACTCTTCAAATCCCAACACACTGACCGGCTGGGAAGGCCCCGCCTCGCGGATTCTTTTGCCCCGTTCGTCCATAAGCGCTCTTACCTTGCCCATAGTGTGACCCGCAACGAACGGATCCCCGACTTTCAAAAAGCCCCGCTGCACAAGAACAGTTGAGACAACTCCTTTTCCCTTGTCGAGTTCCGCCTCGACAATAATACCTCTTGAAGGAGCATCCTTAGAGAAATTTGCTTTCAGTTCTCTGATTTCAGCTTCAGTCAATACTTTCTCCATGAGTGCGTCAATACCTGTACCCTGCTTGGCTGAAATCTCCTGACACTGATATTCTCCACCCCAGTCCTCAACCAGAACGCCTGCCTCTGAAAGCTGCGTCTTGATTTTCTCAGGATTTGCGTCAGGCTTGTCAATCTTGTTGATAGCTACGACAATCGGAACACCTGCTGCCTTGGAGTGATTTATCGCTTCTACTGTCTGAGGCATAACACTGTCGTCGGCTGAAACAACGAGAACTACGATATCGGTTACCTGAGCACCCCTGGCACGCATAGCAGTGAAAGCTTCGTGACCGGGTGTATCGAGAAAGGTGATTTTACGATCACCGTCAAGTGATACTTCGTAGGCTCCTATATGCTGAGTAATACCTCCTGACTCACCGGCGACGACGTTACTGCTGCGAATGTAGTCAAGCAGAGAGGTCTTGCCATGATCCACATGCCCCATGATAGTGACCACCGGAGGTCTGATCTCCAGCTCTTCTTCCTCATCCTCTATTTCCGTAACCTCAGTCGCTTCAACCTCCGATACGAATTCGGCATCAAAACCGAACTCCATTGCGACAAGCTCTATTGTCTCCTTGTCGAGACGTTGATTGATGGTTACAAATTTTCCCATCGTGAAGCAATGCTGAATAATCTCCTTGGGAAGGATGCCCATAAGATCAGCAAGTTCATGAGCTGTAGCAAACTCGGTAACTCTGATAATACTGCGCTCCGCTTCCTTGATTGCCTCTGCTTCTTCAAGCTCTTTTTCACGCTCTATCTTGCGCATC